>JALTMS010000071.1 GCA_027001345.1 Acidobacteriota bacterium
CGCACCTGGTCGCGGCCCACCTGGTGGTGGTGCTGGTGCCGCTGGCGGCGCTGCTGTCGCTGGTCGCCCGGTGGGTCGCTTCCCGGCCGATGGAGCGCACGGCGAGCGTGCTGCTGGTGCTCGCCGCGCTGCTCGCCGCAGTGGCCTATTTTTCGGGCCCGGGAGCGCTGGAGATCATCGACCCCGGCGGGAGCCATCTGAGTGATCTGGCCGAGTCTCACGCGCTGGCCGGGCGGGTCGCCTTTTCGGTGGTCGTCCTGACCGGGGCGCTGGCCCTGGTTGGGCTGCTGCAAGAAGTGCAAGGTGAGCAACCGAGCGCGGTGCTTGGCTGGGGCGTGATCCTGGCCGCGGTGGTGGCCGGCGGGATTCTGGTCTGGGCGGCCCATCTCGGCGGCGTGATTCGCCATCCCGAGATCCGCAGCCCGACCGCCATTCTCTCGGAGAGCCTCTGATGAACGCCTCGGCGAGCACCTGGCGATTTCCCCGGGCCTTCTGGACCGCCAACCTGGTCGAACTCTGCGAGCGGGCCGCGTACTACGGCAGCTTCATCGTTCTGACGGTCTATCTCAGCCGCGTCGTGGGCATGCGCGATCGGGATGCGGGCATCGTCGGGGCCCTGTTCGGCGCGCTGATCTATCTCTTCCCCTTCTTCACCGGTGCCCTGGCCGATCGAATGGGCTTTCGCCGGGCGCTGATCCTGGCCTTCGGTCTGCTGACTTGCGGTTACGGCATGCTGGGTGCCTTCGAGACGGTGCTGCCCGTGTTGGCGGGATTGCTGTTGATCGTGCTCGGTGGTTCGTTCGTCAAGCCGATCATCACCGGTACGGTGGCCAAGTCTTCCGACGCGACCAACCGCGCCCGGGCCTACAGCCTGTTCTACATGACTGTCAACATCGGTGCGTTCCTGGGCAAGACCGTGGTCAAGAGCGTGCGCCAGGATCTGGGCGTGGCCAACGTTCCCTGGTTTTCTTCCGCGGCGGCGCTGGTGGGTCTGGTCTTCGTGATCCTGTTCTATCACCCGGACCGTAGCGCGGTTCGGGTGCAGGCGCCGCCGCTGATCGAGACTCTGCGAGGAATGTGGCGAGCGATCAAGCGCTTGCGTTTCCTGGCGCTGATCCTGATCACGGCGGGGTTCTGGGCGATCCAGGGGCAGCTCTACGCGGCGATGCCGAAATACGTTCTGCGCCTGGTGGGCGAGGGGGCGGCACCCGAGTGGTACGCCAATATCAATCCCCTGGTCGTCGTGATCTTCGTCGTGCCCGTCACCCACCTGGTGCGTCGCTGGCGTCCGGAGGCGTCGATCGCGGTGGCGATGCTGATGATCCCGTTCTCCGCCCTGGCGATGAGTCTTTCGCCACTGCTGCGCGGCGGGGTGAGCTTCTTCGGCGTGGCGTTGCATCCGATCACGGTGATGATGGTCATCGGCATCTCGATCCAGGGTCTGGCCGAGTGCTTCCTGAGCCCCAAGTACCTCGAATACGCTTCGCGGCAGGCGCCTGCCGGCGAGGAAGGGCTCTATCTGGGTTTCGCCCACATGAACACCTTCTTCGCCTGGCTCTTCGGCTTCGTGCTCGCCGGCTTCCTGCTCGAGCGTTACTGTCCCGATCCGAGGATACTCGACGCCGCGGCGCACCAGCAGTGGGAAGCCGCTCTGGCCGGTGGCGGCGCGATGCCCGCGGCTTACGCCCATGCGCACTACTTGTGGTATGCCTGGGCCCTGGTCGGCGGCCTGTCGTTCCTCGCACTGCTGGTCTATGTCTTCGTCACCCGGCGACTCGACGCTGCCGGCAGCAGCAACTCCTGAGACCGGGACGCCTGAGATCGCCGTCCCTGAGACGAAGACGGGCGCCTCCGGTGGGAGGCGCCCGTCGAAGACTCGCGTCGAAGGCTCGCGGTCGAGCCTAGGATTCGGGAACGAACTTGTAGCCGTAGTGGATCACGCC
>JALTMS010000072.1 GCA_027001345.1 Acidobacteriota bacterium
GACATTGCGCGCGGCTTCAATGGGGCCGCGCTCCGAAGAGCGCGGAAACGGGAGGGCCGGACGATGAACCCCTCGCTGATCTTCGAGCTTCAATGGGGCCGCGCTCCGAAGAGCGCGGAAACCCCTTTTGCGCATACCGCCTCCCTTCATCCGATCAGTTCGCTTCAATGGGGCCGCGCTCCGAAGAGCGCGGAAACGGTACTCGCTCCAAGTTCGGTGATTCTAACGCCTTGGCAGCGGCTTTTCGAGCGGCCGGGTTTGTGTTGTGGCGGCGAACAGTGGCGGACTTTCCGCAATTGTTCGCAAGACCTGTAATTCTCGAATTGTCAAAGAGTTCGAGCGGGTCCCGGAGATCTGCGACCACCTGGGCGCTCGCACCATTCTCGCGCAGCAGCGCATCAGACCACAAGTACCGTCTCCGGTGGCGAGAAGGGTTTACCGATGGCGGCAACGATCGCGCCTCTGTCGTCATCCGCCGCCGGGCCCAGATCGACGAAGAGCACCTGGTCCTCGTCGTGGTTGATCAGCCGAGCCATGATGCCCTCCACGCGTACGCGCTCGCCGGCGGTCAGGTCGCAGAGGAAGACGCTGTACTGGATGCGATTGCCCCAGTTGTGGAGATTCTTGTAGACCTGGGTCCTTCGTTTGTCGTCGGCGATGTCGTAGGTCACCAGGTAGCAGCGTCGCGTCATCGGGTGACCATGCCTTCGTAGCGCGGCAACTCCCCGCGGAAATGGCGCGCGAGCAGGCGAGCCTGGACACGGACGACCTGGCGCCATGTGCAGCGGTAGCGGAAGATCGGGTGAGTGATGAGCTGGTCGAGTCTGGCAGCGACCATCTTGATCAGTCGTTTGCGGCCCGCCGGCTTGATGTTGCAACCGCTGGCCGCGGTGACGAAGTCGCCGGCTCGCACCGCTCCCGTGTTGATCGCCGTGATGACCGCGCTGTCGGCAATCAGGGGCCTGAACTCCTCCATCAGATCCAGCGCAAGTGCGGGCCGACCGTGGCGCGGCTGGTGATAGACCCCCCAGTAGGGATCGAGCCCCGCCGCCAGGAGCGCCACCGTACATTCCTTGACCAGCATCGCGTAGGCGAAAGACAACAGGGCATTGACCGGATCCCTCGGCGGCCTGCGGTTGCGCGAGGCGAAGTCGAAACTCAGGCTCCCCGACGGCGGCCGTATCATCGACGAGAATGCGCCAAAGTACTCTCCAGCAATCTTCCCCTCGCAACCCAGCAGTTGATCGAGTGACAATGCTGCTTCCACCTCCTCGAGGTGCCGCTGCATCCGATCCAGGGCCTTCCGGACATCGTCCCTTGCGTTGCGTCGCAGCAGCGTCCTCTGGTTCTGTCCCTTGGCCTTGACCAGCAGTCGGGCCAACTCGAGGCAACGGCCACCATCGGCCGCATAGGCAAACTGCGCCGCACGATCGTAGGCGTTTCGCAGCGTGATTCCCGCGGTCACACCGTAGAACCAGTGCCCGGTACTGAGATGAACGATCGGCACGCCCGCTTCGCAGAGCAGGTGAATCGTCTGAGCGCTGACGCTGATATTCCCGCAAAGCACGAGCTGATCGACGTCCTTCAGCTTCGCTCTCCCGATCTCCTGCCCTTCCTTGCGCACGACAAGTTGCTGACCCGTCTTGCCGATCCTGGCCCCCTGCTCCTGAACGTAGAACGCCTGTCGAGGATCCCGCGCCGGATACAGGCGCCGCACGTGGCGCGCCGCGGGATCCTCGGGAACCTGGACCAGAGCGTTGGTCTCGTCGGGCAGACAGATCGGCGCCAGAGAGCAGCCCTCGCATTTCGGACTGTCGTCCAGCGGCGGCGGCAGATCCCGGCTGCGTGACGCGGCGCGAGCCTCTTCGATCAGCTTGCAGGTTCGCGCCTCGAGATCTTCGCTGAAGGGCACGTCCACGCGAGTCCGCGATCCCGCATAGTAGAGCACGCCCTTCTCGCAACGGTACCCATGCTCCCGCAGCAGCAGCCCCTGAGCCATGAGCTGTACCCGCTCCGGCTCCCAACTCCTCTGTTCATTGGGCGGCACCCGACCCCGCTTGGTATCCACTGGCACGGCCAGATCACCTTCGGTGGCCACCAGGTCGAGCTTGGCGACGATCCCCAGACGCTCGCTGCCCAGGGTGACACTCCTCGTCGTCTCGGGGGGAGGATCGCCTTCCTCGTCGCCGCCGTTTCCCTTCTTCTTCTTTGCCGCCGTCTCCCCGTCATCGAGCACCCCATCGATGGCGGCATCGAGGCGACGATGCGCACGTCGACCGTCTTCGGTGTAGAAATTGTCACACCACTGGCCATCGACGTGTTCGAGAAAAAACAAACGAGGACAATAGCAGTATTCGTTGACCATCCGAACCGGCATCAGCCCGGCCGGTGAGGAAGATTCGTGACCCTGCATGGCGCCACCTCCCCCCTTCCGCGGCCCAACATGGGGCCCGGAGCAAGGGAAGGCAAGAAATCTCCCGGGAAACCGGTACGCCTCCAGCGGGCACCGATATCAGGCAGGTGAGCGATTCCGAGCCCAGCGCGGGTGCGTGATCTCGTATTTCTGGATCTTGTAGTTCATCACGCGGCTGGAGACGCCGAGGAAACGGGCGGCGTCTTTCTGGATCCAGTCGTTCATCCGCAGGGCCTCGAGAATCGCCATCTTCTCGAGTTCCTCGAGGGGCAGGCCCTCGGCGGGCAGGCGCAGCACGGCGGACATGCGGGAGCGGTCGTCGCCGGCGCCGCCACCCTGGCCGAGGGTCAGGTCGCCGGGCTCGATCACGCCGCTGTCGGCCATCAGCACCGCGCGCTCGATGGTGTTCTCCAGTTCCCGGATGTTGCCCGGCCAGTTGTGGCGAGTCAGGGCGCGCAGGGCGCCGGGGGAGAAGCCGCGCATGGGCTTTTTGAGATCCTCGCCGAAACGCTGGAGAAAATACGTCGCCAGGGGAACGATGTCTTCCTTGCGCTCCCGCAGGGGGGGCATGTTGATCGTCACCACGTTGAGTCGATAAAACAGATCCTCACGGAACTCGCCGGCCGCGATGGCCGCCTCCAGGTCCCGGTTGGTCGCGGCGATCAGGCGCACATCGGACTTGATGATCCGTGTGCCGCCAAGCCGTTCGAACTCCCGCTCCTGGAGCACCCGCAGCACCTTGGCCTGGGTCCCCGCGGACATGGTGCCGATCTCGTCGAGGAAGAGTGTGCCCTCGTTGGCCAGCTCGAAGCGGCCGGCGCGCTGCCGGTCGGCGCCGGTGAACGCCCCCCGCTCGTGACCGAAGAGTTCCGACTCGAGCAGGTTGTCGGGCAGTGCCGCGCAGTTGATCTTGACGAACGGACCTTCGGAGCGGGCGGAGTTGCGATGAATCGCCTCGGCGATCAGCTCCTTGCCGGTACCCGTCTCGCCGAGGATCAGCACGGTCGCGTTCGACGGAGCCACCTTGGTCAGCACATCGAAGACACGCTGCATCGAAGGCGATTCGCCGACGATGTTGTCGAAGCGCCCCACCAGGTCCCGGCGATCGAACTCCATCAGGCGCGAGAGCAGGCGCCGATGCTCGAGGGCCCGCTCGGCCTTGAGTTCCAGCTCCTCGAGGTTGAAGGGTTTCTGGATGTAGTCGTAGGCCCCCAGGCGCATCGCCTGCACGGCACCTTCCACGGTGCCGTAGGCGGTCATCATGATCACCGCCGTCGAGTCGTTGATCATCCGCACCCGACGCAGCAGCTCCAGACCGTCGAGACCGGGCATCTTGTAGTCGGTGATCACCAGGTCGAAGACCTGCTCTTCCATCGCCGCGAGAGCTTCGTCACCGGCAGCCGCCTGCACCACCTCGTGCCCTGCATCCACGAAAGCCTCGGCGATGCCCTCCCGCAGGTTGTGCTCGTCCTCGGCGACCAGAATCTTCCGCATCGAATCTCCTACCCGCGCCCCTGCCCGTGATCGACCGCCACCGGCAGCCGGAGGGTGAAGGCGGTCCCTCCCCGCTCGCCCACGGCCACGTCGATCATCCCATGGTGGCATTCTATGATTTTTCGCGCCATCGCGAGCCCGATCCCCGAGCCCCCCTCCTTGGTGGTGACGAAGGGATAGAAAATCTTGTCCCGCACCTCGGGGGGGATCCCCGGACCATCGTCCCGAATCACCACTTCCACCGCCCCCGGCTGTCGCTCGGGACGCGCCACGGGGCGCACGTCGATCTCGATCCGACCCGTTTCGCCCACCGCCTGGTAGGCGTTGACCAGGATGTTGGTGAACACCTGCCGCATCAGGGTCGGATCGTGCTCCACGTTGGGCGCCGCGGCCTCATAGCTGCGCTCGACCGTGACGCGACTGCCGGCGAAGCGCGCCCGGGCTTCGGCCAGCGCCTCGTCGAGGGCCGCAGCCAGAGGCCGGAGCTGCATCTCCGGAGCGATCGGCCGGGCGAACTCCAGACCGCGGGTGACGGTCTGATTGAGCCGGGCGACCTCCGCAGCGATCTTCTCCACCGACACCAGTGCGTCGTCGCCCGCCCCACAGCGCGCCAGCTTGCGCCGCAGCAGGGTGGCCATCACCTCGATCGAGGCCAGCGGATTGCGAATCTCGTGGGCCAGGCTGGCCGCCATCTGCCCGAGTGCCGCGAGCCGATCCCGCAGCCGCTCCTGCTCCTCCTGCCGCTCGACCTGGGTCAGGTCCTTGAAGAACAGGGCCACGCCGTGCTGCTGGCCCTCGGCGACGATGGGCGAGATGGTAAATCCGATCGTCCGCCCGTCGTCTTCCCGCGAGCGGATTTCCATCTCCGCTCGGTTGGGAAGCTGGGACATCTCGAGGGCGTCGATCAGCACTTCGGCCAGCCGCGGGTGGCGGGCCAGCACGTCGCGCACCGGCCTTCCCGCTTCCACCGGGGTGTCGAGTTCGAGAATCTCCCGGGCCAGCTCGTTGACCGTCAGCACGCAGCCCTCCTGGTCCACGGTGACGATCCCGCAGCGCATACCCTCCACGACTCCTCGGAAGAAGACGTCCGGCCCGTCCAGAAGACACTCCTTGCCGGGACCGTCGAGCGCCCGGCCGGTTGAACTTCCCTCGGAGCCCAATCTCGGAGCGAATGAACGGCCGGTCAAGGCGCCCTCCTCGCCCGCCGGGCACGGCGAGAAATGGCTTCGCGCAGCCAGGCTGCGTCTTCTCCGTCGATCACACCGTCACCGGTGGGATCCCACACGGCGCGGTACGCCGGGTCGTCCCGCCCCACACCGAAGAGCTGCTCGAGCAGGGCCAGGTCGCCCTCGTCCAGGCTCCCGGAGCCGTCGAGGTCGAGCACCTCCGGGTGGGCCGTCGCGTAGACCGGCGCCTTGGGCGCCGGGTTGACCACCAGCAGATCGTCCGGCGTCAACGGCACCGAATCCGAGACCCGCACCTCGACCACCGCCAGGTCGTGGCGGATGACGGTGGTCTCGAGCACCTCGAGCCCCGGCCGGCGGGCGAGTACCCAGGCCCCATCGTCGAAGTTCGCGCCGCGCACCGACAGCAGGCTCCCCCGCCCCGGTCGCAGATCACCCTCCACCTCGTCGATCCGCGGAGCGGGATAGCTGACCAGGGGCTGGCTGGCTCGCCGGGCGGCATTGCCGAAGCTGTCGTAGGGCCGCAGGCGGAAGCTGTAACGCTGGCCGTCGGCCAGGCCGGTGATCACCGCCCGACTGGCCAGCCCCACGTCGAGTACCTGCACCATCCGCCCCTCGCCATCGAGCACTTCCACTTCGAAGCCAGCGGTCAGCGCGTCGGTGGGCTCGCCCCAGGCGAGCACCAGCTCGCCGGCGCACACGGCGCCACAAGCCAGAGCCAGGATCAGCGCGGCCATCGAGGCCCGGGCGAGGACTTTCATCGCCTTTCCTCCGCGAATCATTCGGCCACCCCCAGCGCCCCGGTGGCCTGCTGGGGCTCGACTTCCGTGGCGAAGGGGGCGCCCACGTTGCTGCCGGCGGGCAGCAGGAATTCGCCGCTGTCGCCGATCAACACCACGCCCGAAGGCCCCGTACGCACCTGCACCATGCCCCAGGATCCGGGCGGCAGGGCCTGCTTGGGCCGCAGCAGGACCGTGCGTCCCCCGTCCTCGAGCAGCACCTGCTGCAAGGGCACGGGCTGGTATCTCCGACCGACCCGGGTCAGCACGCGGAAGACGCTGTCGTTGGCGCTGCGCTGAGCGACCGGCGCATCGAAGCGCACCCGGAATTCGGCTCCCGTGGGAACCGCCGAGCTGGCCAGCGGCGCCTGCCCCGAGTTGGGCTCGAGGTTGGTCTCGGGACCACCGGCAGGATCACGATAGGAGATCTGTTCGAGGGCACCTTCCACCCTCCAGGCGGGACGGGTCATCCACACCCCGTCCATGTAGAGCCGACCCTGCCCCGCGCTGCGCAGCCGCTCGAGGGCCGCGTCACCGCCGAGGTGGACCATGGTGGTGTAGGCCCGATCGTTGAGCAGGCTCTCGGCCAGCAACAGGCGGATCGTCCGACCGCCGGACTCGAAGCGCGGCGAAGTGTCGAGCTGGGCCACAGGGCGATCACCGTCGAGCACTGCCAGACGCTCCCGCAGCTCGGCGGGGCTGAAGACGCTGGCCAGGGCGCTCATGTCCCGATCGAAGGTGATCCGCACTTCGGTGAGCTGCCGGCTGACCCCGATCGCGCCGGCCCCCGGCGAGGCATCGAGCACCGTGGGACGATCAGCGGTGGAACGCGGGTCGTCGGCCACGGTGAAGCCGGGAGACTGGGTGAAGTTCGCGGCCAGGGGATTGCCGGCCAGGTCGGCGACACCGCCGCTGCCACCGCGCACGAACAGGCGGTAGGTGGCCCCGGAACTCAGCGGCCGGGCCGGCCTGACGCTGACCACGGCTCCCTGCACCTGGGGCCAGCCGGCCTGCTGCGCCACCGGCGAGCCGGAGGCGTCGAGCAACTGCACCGTCGAGGCGCTCACCGTGGCCGGATCGAGAGCCTCGCTGAAGGTCAGCCGTGGTTCGACGGTGACCGGGACCTGGCCGCTGCCGGCAGCGGGATCCGTGCTGTCGACCCGGGGCGCGCTGGTGTCTCCCTGGGCGGGGAGCACTTCGACGCCCTGGGCGATGGTGCCGAAAACCCAGGGATGGGGCGAGGGATCGCTCCAGGAGCGGTCGGGGTTTTCCACCGTCAGGGAGGACCAGCCGGTGGCTGCATCCGCCGCGGCCCGCACCCGCACACGGATCGTCCCGCAGGCATCGACGGTGGTCTGTTCGACGCTCAGGCCGCTGCCGGCCAGCGACACCCGCGCCGCCGGATAGCTCGCGTCCCCCTGGTCGAAGTTGGTGCCGCTGACAGTCAGCGTGACCGTCTCGCCCTGTCGCAGGCTCGACGGCTGGACGCCGCTGATCACCGGGCGGGGCAACCCCTGCACCAGGTTGCTGTCCTGGGCGCTTTCGAGCCCCCCCGTGTCATAGGCCCGCACCGCGGCGTACCACAGGCTGCAGTCGCTCAGGCCGGTGAGGGTGGCGCTGGTGGCCGGCCCCGCGTCGTGCTGGCGATCGAGCTGCCCCGGAGAGGCGCCGTAGTAGACCCGGTAGCCCGCCAGGTCGGCGTCGGGCACGGCATCCCACGACAGGGAGATGCTCCCCGCCCGGGCCAGGGGCGCCAGAGCGAGCAGACCGACGACGGCGATGAGGGCAGCCGTCCGACCCCGGCGGCTGAGCCTGATGACGTTCATGCAGGTCCTCCAGGTCCTCGTCTAGGGGGGGGCTCCCTCCGAACCACCCGGGCATGCCACCGCTCTACGCATGCCTGTTGCTCCGGATCAGCAGTTGCAAGGCCCGTTCCATCCCTCGCCGAGCCCCGCTCTTTCCTGCCTTTCCCGCAACGCTCCTGTTTGTGCGAGATAGGGCCGGGTGGGGAGGTGGGAAGCAGGCTGGCACCAGGAGGCAGTTCCGATTTCGTAACTCGCCTGACGGCCCGGTGCCCCGCCTCGAAACATCGGGACCCGGGGGCAGGCCCCTGCGCTCGCCCTGTCCCCCCTCG
>JALTMS010000073.1 GCA_027001345.1 Acidobacteriota bacterium
TCGCGGAGGCACGATGAGTCCGCCGCTGGTGTCGATCGTCATGCCGGTGTTCAACCGCTGGTCCTTGACCCGCAACTGTCTCGAATCGCTGGCCAACGCCCTGCCGGCGGAGGTGCGGACCGAGGTGGTGGTGGTCGACAACGGCTCGGAAGACGCCACGGTCTCAAGTCTCGAGCCCGAGTTCGGCGATCGTTTGCGACTGAAGGTGGTGCGCCACGAGAAGAACTTGGGCTTCGCGCAGGCCTGCAACCGCGGTGCCGCTGTCGCTGCGGGCCGATATCTGCTGCTGCTCAACAACGACACGGAGATCTTCCGGGGATGGCTCGAGCCGCTGATCGAGGTCCTCGAGGCGGACCCTGCTGTGGCCAGCGTCGGCTCGCGGCTGCTCTATCCGGATCGCACGATCCAGCACGCGGGTGTTCTGCTGGCCAGCATCGAGGGTGGCGATCCCCTGCAAGGTGTGCACGTCTACAGCCGTCAACCCGCGAACCTGCCGGAAGCCAACGTTCCTCGGGCCTATCAGGCGCTCTCCGCCGCCTGCCTGGCGGTACGCCGCTCGGCTTTCGAGAAGCTGTCGGGACTCGACGAGGCGTTCTGGAACGGATATGAGGACGTCGATCTCTGCCTGCGCTTCGGGCAGGAGGGCTGGCTGAACGTCTACCAGCCCCGGAGCGTGGCGATTCACTACGAGTCGATGAGCGGACCCGAGCGCTTCGCCAAGGTCCGGGAAAACGTGGACCTCTTCCATCGCCGCTGGTTGGGCGTCGCCCGGGCCGATGTGATCGTCGACAAGGCCGGCCGCTGTGTCGATTCCGGCGCGGGTCGGGTCAGGAGTTATCAGCTCGGAACCTCCCTGGCCGCTGCCGGGGACCGGATAGCCGGCCGATGAAGGATCTCGATGCGGTGATCTTCGACATGGACGGGGTGATCGTCGACTCCGAGCCGCTGAAGTTCCAGGCTTACCAGAGAGTCTTCCGGCGTCGCTTCCAGGTGGACATCGCGGTCGATGATCCCTCGTGGCACGGCGTGGGGGAGGCTGTTGCGGTGGCCACCTTCGCTCGCCTGACTGGTGTGCGGGTAGACGATCCCCAGGCGGTGATCGCTGACAAACGAGCCGCCTACCTCGAGCGGCTGGCCGACGAGGGTGTGCCCTATCGCGAGGGAGCCGTCGCCCTGATCGAGAGTCTGGCTGCACGAGGGATGCCCCTCGGTCTGGCGACAGGATCGGATCGGGAGCAACTCGGAGCCGTGCTCGCCCCGCGGAGGCTCGAGCGCCATTTCGCCGCTCTTGTCTGCCGCGACGACGTCAGCCGCGGCAAGCCCGATCCGGAGATCTTTCTCCTCACCGCCCGCCGCCTCGACTGCTCGCCCGAACGCTGCCTGGTCATCGAAGACACCCGGGCCGGAGTGACCGCAGCCCGCGCCGCTGGCATGCACTGCATCGCGCTGACCGGGACCCAGGATCGGCAGTCGCTGGCCGACGCCGATCAGATTGTCGATCATCTCGACCGGGTTGCGGAGTTGTTGCATGTCGGCGGGCTGCTCAGCGGTGATCGGTCGTCGCGCGGAGGAGTCCGAGGCGGACCGCCTCCCGCAGTCTCTCCGCCGTAAAGGGCTTGTTCAGGATCCACTCGGAGTCATCGTTCGTACTCGGCGCATAGCCCGTGACGAGGATACCCGCCAGGCCGGGCCGTCTCTCGCGCATCTTCTCGAGAACCTCGGGACCGCCGAGATGAGGCATCACCAGGTCCAGGATCGCCAGATCGACGGTTTCAGCATGCTCGTCGAAGACCTCGAGGGCCTGTCGGCCATCCCGCGCGCAGAGCACGCGGTGACCGGCGGCCTCGAGGATATCGGTCATCAGCGTGGAGACCAGGGGATCGTCCTCGGCGACGAGGATCGTCGCGGTGTTCGGGCTCTCGGGTGTGGCGAGATGCTGCC
>JALTMS010000074.1 GCA_027001345.1 Acidobacteriota bacterium
GGCCGCTGGTGGGCCCTGCGCCGCGGGCCCTGGAAGGTGATCGAGATCCCTCTCGGCGACGGCGAGCGGAGCTTCGAACTCTACGACCTGCAGCGCGACCCCACCGAAGCCCACGACCTGGCCGCCGAGGAGAACGAGCGCCTCAAGGAGATGGTCGAGCAGCTCGAGCAGCTCAGACGACAGCTCGGCCCGGGACCCCAGGGTGAAGCTGTCGAGGGCAGCGCCGAAGAACTCGAGGCGCTCCGGGGCCTGGGCTACATGAACTGATCGCATGCGGGTGGAGACGACGGGAGTGCTCAAGCAAAGCTGGATCCGAGGGACCAGAGTGGTGACGGATGCCGAGCAGTTGCCATGGGGGCCGGGTACGGTCGCCGTGCTGCTCGCTGCCGTCATCGCCGTGCGCAACCTGGTGGAGATCGTCGTCGCGCGCAACCCGGTTTTCGAAGCCCTGGCTGCCTTCGTCCACTATCCCCTGGCCTACGTGGGTCCCTTCCTCGCCCTGGTCCTCGTCCTGGCGGGTTGGGCCCGAGTCCCGCCGGCCCGCGTCGCTCGACTGATGGCCATCGCCTGGCTGCTGACTCTGGTGCCCCCACTGGCCGATCTTCTCCTCCATCGCCATCGTGAAGTTCCGACCATCGGCTACCTGGCGGCCGATCCCGCGGACATCGGCTGGATCCTGACCCACTTCTTCGACCCCCGAGTCAGTCTGCTGGGAACCACCAGCGGCATCCGCATCGAAACGGCTCTCGCCGTCCTCGGCGGTGCGTTCTACGTCGGCCTGCGTTCGGGACGGATCTGGCGGGCTCTGGCCGCTGGCGTCAGCGTCTATCTGACCTCACTTTTCTTCTTTCTCTTGCCCGCGCTGGTGCTCGGCCTTTTCCGCTGCGTCTGGCCGATGACCACCGAGGCCGATCTGCTGCGCGGTGAGGGAGCCATCTTTCGCGGGGCTTCCGAGTCGGCACCCGATGCGGCGGCGATTCTCTGGCTGGTACCCGTACTCGCCCTTCTCGTGGCCGGCTGGTCCGCTCTCGAACGGTGGCAGAGATCCGAAGGGCCCCGGTGGCTCCAGCCCCAGCTCGAGATGTCGCCGCGGGGGGGCTGGGCCCACGGAGCGCTGCTCGCACCGGTGGCGCTCGGCGGTGTCGTGGTTGCCGAGAAGATCCTGCTCTCCGATCGATCGTCCCTGATCCTTCCTCCCTACGACATCCTGGCACCGATCGGTCTGCTCCTGGCTCTGCTCTTCGGCGCGCGCCTGGTCCAGGATTACGATCGACTCACCCTCTTCGGTCGCCTGGCCCACGGAATCGGCGTGGCGGCCCTGGCCCTGGCCCTCGGGCGCAACGTCGGCGTGGGCCTGGCGGTGACCTTGTCGGCGGAACTTGTCGAATCTCGTCTCGCGCTGAGCCGGCCCTGGTCCATGTTGGTCACTTCCCTGGCCCGGGGCCTGTCCATCGCCGGCGCCTTTGCCGCCGGCTGGTCCCTGGTCTTGGGGCCCGAAGCCCTGGCCCGGGTGCCGATGGAGTTCCTGGTCGCGCCCTTGCTCGCCGGCTGGGGCCTGGGCTGCCTTCAGGTGACGATGGCGACTCCGCCTCGAGCTTCCGCCGGGTCGCTGGTGACGACCGCGGGTCTGCTGGCCGGGGTCGCCGGCTTCTCCCTGGCGGGACTGGCTCTTGCTGGGCCGGCCCTCCTGACCGTGGCCCTGCCCCTCGGGCTGCTCAGCGGAGGGCTATGGTGGTGGCTCGAGACGGGTCGCGAGTCCTGGGGCCGCGTCCTGGCTGCGACACTCAGCGGTGCTCTGTTCTCTTTCCTGCCCTTCGGAGCTGCTTCCCACGCCGAGCTGCGGGGTGCCTGGCGCGAGCAGGTCCGCAAGGTGGCCCGCCTCGAGCGCATCAAGGCTGAGCGCTATCAGCGCAACGGGCAGTGGAAGGAGGCTCGGTC
>JALTMS010000075.1 GCA_027001345.1 Acidobacteriota bacterium
CGGACTACGCAGTGGGCGAGCAGGTGCTGGTCTGCGATGCGGATCAGTCGGAGGTGCGGCAGATCCTGGCCATCGACGATGCGGCGGGCGTGATCGAGGTCGAAAAGCTCACCGCGCCTTTGTCCGAATGGGATCCGGGAGATCCGAACGGCAGTCCCAACGACGACCCGAAGGTGCCGGACCACTTCACCTATCCGCTGGCCGCCGTGCGCAAGTACGAGATGACCGGCACACCCTTCTACTACTGGACCCGTCTGGACGATGAGGTGGACCAGCACGTGGCCCACGGTCGCCATCCCGTGGTGCGTCTCGACGACACCCCCGTCGATCTGTGCAAGACCGGTGTGCCGGCCAATATCTACGGCGGCACCTGTCACAACGAACCCAAGGACTACATCGAGTGGGACGGCTTCATCTATGCATTGATCGACCACATGATCACCCGCTACGGCGAGCAGACCACGAGCTGGACCTACTCCATCGGTAACGAGATCGCCCTGGTCAAGTTCTGGAGAGAGAACCGCGATGCCTTTTTCCGCTACTACGATGTGACCAGCAATGCCATCCTGCGTGCCTTCGAAGACCACGGTTACGACAGCTCCGCGATCCTGCTCGGCGGTGTCGAAGATGCGCCCGCAGGCAAGTTCCTCCGCGATGTGCTCTACCACTGTAGCCCCTGGGTGGTCAACCCCGCCGGCCGAGAAGAGAACAACCTGGTCTGCACCGATCCCCGCTTCGACGGCCTGCGATCGACGCGAGTCGATACCTTCTGCGTGCAGCATGGTGGACAGGGCTGTCCGTTCGACTTCTACTCGATTCATCCCTATCGCCACGCGGACGACGCCGCTGCGCTGATCCGTGAGGCCTGGGACACGGCGTTTTCGATCGACCCCGACCACCTCGATGGCTTCCGCGTCCATGCCCATGAAACGGGTCCGGAGTGGCGCTCGCGCGCGGATCCCGCGGCAAAGTCCGTCTGGGCGGCCAGCGGCTTCTTCCCGAGCTGGGGGGCCGACTATTTCGAGCGCCTGCTGGCCGACGCGATGGCTGATCCGCGGCGGGCGGGCGGCAACGCCACGCCCACCACCTGGCCGTTCAACTACAACTTTGCCCAGGGCTCGGCGTCGATCGCTGCCGTGATGCGTGTCGACCAGGACGGCGACGGCACCCAGGACGCAGCGGAGGCGGTGGGCAACACCTTCTTCCGCTTCGTGGAACTGACGGCCTGGATGTCTCACGAGCTGGCTGATCTGGGGGTCGTGGAGGATGCCGGAACGCGCATCGCCGGCTGGCGCAGCGTCGAGCCTCACGGCGACCGAATTCTGCTCTACGCCCATGATCGCTTCGACCCTGGCGGCTACGAGGACCTGGGCTGGTCAGTGACGCTCAACCTGACCGGTCTTCGCTTCGACGAGGTGGACGTCACCGAATACCGCCTCGACCGGGACCATGGCATCCGCTCGGCCTACGAAGCGCTCCCCAAACGCGGCCAGAACGGGGTCTACAGTCCGGAAGAACTCGGCGATCTGATGGCGGCCGATGCACTCATGCCTCTGGGACCTGCGACCCGCTACACCACCCCCGGTGGTCAACTGACCCTGAACACCTTCGTGCAGGGCCAGGGCGTGGTCTTCTTCGAGATCTCCGAGGTCGATGCCGATGGCGATGGCATCTGGCCCGAAAACGACAACTGCCCGACCATCGCCAACCCCGATCAGCTCGACACGGATGCCGACGGAGCGGGCGACGCCTGCGATTGCGCTCCCGACGACGGCGCCGCCTTCGCCGTACCCGGCGAAACCCAGGGTCTGCTCCTCGATCCCGGCGAACCCACCACGCTTCACTGGGACGATCAGGGCCCGGCAGCCGGTAGCGGCACTGTCTACGACGTGGTCACCGGCCGACTCGTCGAGCTACTCGCGGACAGCTCTTTC
>JALTMS010000076.1 GCA_027001345.1 Acidobacteriota bacterium
AGCATCGAGATCCCCGAGCCGAGGCGCGGTGGTTGCAGATCCTCGGCGACGAGATCGCTTCGGAGGAACTGGCGCTCGGCGACGTGGAGGTGGAGCTGTACCTGCAGCCTGCGCACCTGCACCTGGAGGATCGTCACTTCAAGGCCGTGTTCGGCGGGCTGGAATGGTTCGGCAGGGCCCTGGGGGCCTATCCCTTCGACGAAGTGCGGGTGGTGGACCCTCCCCGACTCGGTCGCCGCTCGCGGGGCATGGAGTATCCCCAGCTCTTCACCGCTGGTGCGCAGATCCTCTCTCCCGAGGGCCGCCAGAGCCCGGAGGGCGTGGTGACCCACGAGTTCGGTCACCAGTACTTCCAGGGACTGCTGGCGAGCAACGAGTTCGAGTACGCCTTCCTCGACGAGGGCTTCAACGTCTTCGCCGAAGCTTCCGCCCGGATGGCGACCCTCGGTCCGGACCTGCTGGTTTCTTCCTTCGGGCCGCTGCCCTATCCGCGGCGGCCGGTGGTGCGGATGGATGTGCCGGCCGGCCCCCTCGGAGCCGTGGCGGGCCTCGGTTCGGGGCGCTGGCTGGGTCTGGGGCAGGGTCGGCTCTTTTCCTGGTTCCTGCTGCGGCCGGAACTGAGCTGGGAGCGGGCCGAGCGGAGCTTTCCCTGGCCCCAGCGGGCTCAGTGGCTGGAGGTTTACGGCCTGGATCGGGTCAATCGGCCCGGTTTCACCTATCCGAACTTCCTGGCCTATCGCATGCACACCTACCGTCTGACTGCCCTGACCCTGGAGAGCTATCGCCGGGCTGCCGGAGACGCGGCGATGATGCGGGCCCTGCGGCGCTATTTCCGCCGCAACGTGTGGCGCCATCCTCGCCCCGGCGATTTCATCGTTGCGGCGGCGGAGGTGCACCGCGAACTCAGCCGGCGGGACGAGGGTCTTCGGGGGCCCCTCTTCGATCGACTCGATCCGAGCGCCTACTTCCACCAGGTGTGGGACACGCCGGGCTGGGTGGACTTCTCCGTCGCCTCGGTGCGCTGCCCGGGGAAGGGAGATGGCGATGCGCAGCAAGAAGCCGATGCGGCTCGAAGCTGCCAGGTGCTGGTACGCCGTCAGGGCCCATGGAAGCTTCCGGTCACCATCGAGGTGCACTACGAAGGAGGGCTGGTCGAGCGCCTGATCTGGTCCGGAGAGCAGTCCTGGCTTCGCTTCGAGGGTTTCGGGTCGCGGCCGGTGGTCGCGGTGGTCGTCGATCCGGAGCGGAACTGGGTCTTCGACATCGATCTGAGCAACAACGGCTGGCGCCGTCAGCCCCGGCGTGAGTCTCGCTGGAGATTGATCCTGGCGACCTTCCAGCAGGCCCTGCAGCAGCTCGTCGGCATCGGGAGCTTCGGCGGATGAAGGTCGTGGGCGATCTTTTCCAGAGCCTCGGGCGGCTGTGCCTGCGGCCCTCGGCCGTGCTGAGCCTGGCGGCCGTACTGGTGTTGTTGGCCCTGGTGGCCACTATCGGTGTCGATGCCTCCATCGCTCCACCGCTGGGGGCTGCCCCCCACGCGGTGTGGAGCCCCGCTGGCGTGGACCGGCCGCTGCTCGAGGATCTGCCCTGGTACCAGGGCGCGTGGCGCCGTCAGACCGGCGCCACCTGGGGTGGGCTGGGCTTGCTGGCGATCCTGCTGTTCACCTTCGGCGATGCCGTGCTGCTGCGGGCGGCGGCCGGTCAGTGGAAGGGAGTGCGGGAGGCCTGGGCTGCGGCGATGCGCCAGGGGTGGGCGCTGCTGACGATCACCGTGCTCTCGCTGAGCTGGGTCGCTCTGGTTTCCCTGGCGGTCCATCATCTGATCGGGGCGAGGATTGCCGACTACCTGGCGCGGGTTCCCGGCGAGATGCATGCCCTGATTGCCGGTCTGCTGCCCGACCTGCTCTGGTTGCTGCTCGCCGCCCCGGTGAT
>JALTMS010000077.1 GCA_027001345.1 Acidobacteriota bacterium
GGTGACTGCGACGACGCCAATGCGTCGGTCTACCCTGGCGCTCCCGAGGTTTGTGATGGCGTCAACAACGACTGCAACGACCCCAACTGGCCCACGCCTCCGCCATCGGAGGGAGATGGGGACGAGGACGGTGTCCCCGAGTGCCGGGACAACTGTCCGACCGTCGCCAACCCCGGCCAGGAGGATGCGGACTACGACGGCATCGGCGACGCTTGTGACGACTGTGTGCAGGATCCGTTCAACGACGCCGACAGCGATGGGCGTTGCGGCGAGATCGATACCTGCCCCTTCGTGCCGGATCCGACCAACCGGGATACTGATGGTGACGGCATCGGCGACGCGTGCGACACCTGCCCGAGCCAGGTGAACAACGGTGCGCCCGATCCGGACGGCGATGGCCAGCAGGGGCTGTGCGATTCCGACGAGGATGGCGACGGTACCGAGAACCAGAGGGATCCGGACGCCGACAACGACGGTATTCTCAATGACGGCGATGGTTCCGGGACGGTCGGTGACAAGCCCTGTCTACCAGGGCAGATCCGGCTCTGCGACGACAACTGCCCGCTTGCGCCGAATCCGGATCAGGCCGACGAGGACTACGACGGAACGGGTGATGCCTGCGACGGTACGGACAAGGTGACTGCCTACATCGAAATGCACGCTGTCGGAGACCAGGGGTCGGCCTGGGCCTGGGTGTCATGGCCGCCCGAGACCGCTGCAATCGAATACAACGTCTATCGCGGAGTCGCGGGAGGCGCTGCGGCCGATCACGTCGGCGAGTGTTTCCACCATTCGGTGCTGACGCTCTACACACCAGTCGCCGAGGACCCGCCCCCGGCGACGGCCTGGACCTACCTGGTGGCGCCGATCTTCGCGCAGAGCGAAGGCATCCTGGGCAGGGGGAGCGACGGTAGTCTGCGCGTTCCCACCAAGTCGTGTCCCTGACCACGTCTGCCGGCTCCCCGGGGTAGCCAGGGAGCCGGCGAACCATGCATGATCCCGGCTAGAGCGCCGTGACTCGGTAGTACCAGGTGGCCCCATCGGCGGCGGCGCCGAGATCCGTGTACTCGGTGCCTGTCAGGCCATCGGCCAGAGTTTGAGGCGAGAGGAAGTCCGGCGCGCTGTCCCGCTCGACCCGGTAGGGTGCGGCGGCTCCGGCCCACTCGAGGTAGACATCGTCGCCGCGGCGTGCGAGGGCGAGCTGAATCTTGCGCTGGTCCTGGTGCCGCGCGATGACGGCGGCCTCATCGATCGTTGCATCCTCGCCAAAAATGCCACCGTTGGCGTTGATCGTGTCTCGAGCATCGAGCAGGTAGGATCGGAAATAGCCCGGAATGTCCGGGTCGTGGGCGGGATCCCCCGAGATCGGATAGAGCACGTGCCGGGCCGACCAGGCATCAATGGCACAGGGATCGAACCCGGCGACCAGCATGTCGCGCCGAGTCGTGGTGTTGGGAGGAAAGCCACACAGGCTGGCATGTGAAACCCAGATGTGATCGAGCAGGTTGAGCGTGGCCGGTCGAACGAGGGTGAAAAACTCCCCCATCACCTTGCCCCCCTGATTCGGATCATGGTGTGGAATCGGCTCGTTGTAGGTCGTGATCAGACCATAGATGTTCTTCAAGCAGCCGGTGACGTTGAGGTCCTTGTGGTCTTTCATCGTCGGAATGTTGATCCACTTCAGCCGTTGACTGTCGTGGGACGAGCCGTTCCACAGTCCCTCCTTGAACTCCACGCGCGTGCCGCGGGGCGTGAAGAAGCAGGGATACGAAACATTGGCCAGCGTGCGGTAGCCCTCGGTATCGTGATCGTCGGCGGCGATGAAGGTCGTGCGAATGCCATCGAGCAGGCGCTCGCCGACGCGGTCGTCCTGGAAGAGCTGCTGGACGAGCCAGGAAAAGCTGTGGCCTTCATTCTCGGCGTTGGCATGGACTTCTCGGGTGCCGCCATCGCAGCCGGAAGTCGTGTCGCAATTGAGAGAGCCGCGCCCCTGGCCGTTTTCGATGATGACGACCTCGCCGGTGAAGCCGTCGGGGTGGTCGAGGATCCGCTGGACCACGCCACGGGTCACGTCGCTGTTGCTGCAGCCACGGTATTTCCACTGGGCGTTGACCTTGATCAGCACGGTGTCATCGGCAGCGATCAAACCATCCGGGCCGGAGAGCGGATGAGGCGTGGACCCCCGGTAGAAGCGGATGCCGTCGGCCGCCAGAGAGAAGAGCATGGATTCCAGGCCCGGATGTCGATTGCTGTCGGCAAAGTCCGGGGGAGGGATGTGGTGCACCCGGTGAACATGAGGGCGCGGCCCGCCCGCGGCACTCCCCAGGCGGGTCGTGGCCAGCGCCGCCGTGCCAGCTCCAACGAGCTTGAGAAAAGTCCTTCGGTCGGCCGATTCCAGCATGACGATTCCCTTTCGTGGCAGAGCCCTGTTCCGTTGCGGCTATTTATACGGCGGAGGTCGGTTTCGCGCCGCAGGAACTTGCCCTCAGCCCCGCTCCGCGCCCCCCGGGCGTGGGTTGTGCTATACATCACCTCCCATTGCGGCGAGTCCCGCTCCGTTGGGGTTTCGCCGTTTTTCCGGGAGGTCGAGATGGCGGACAAGTGCAGCAGTGGTTTTTGTCGCTACCTGGTCGACCAGGGGCTGCTGAGTGAGGAAGACGTCGAACGGCTCGAGGCCGGATCCCGGGAGAGGGGGATGCGACTTGGCCAGCTACTGCTCAAGGACAGGGCGTTGTCGCTCAAGCAGGTGCTGACGGTACTCGAGCGGCAGGAGGATGAGCCCGGCCGGCTGTTCGGCGAGCTGGCGGTCGATGAGGGCCTGTTGAGCCGAGAAGAACTCGAGCAGGCGCTGGTGCGACAGCGGATCAGCCGACCTCATCCGGCGGAAGTGATTCTGGAGATGGGTGCCCTCGAGCCTCGGGCGTTGCTCGAGGCGCTGATCAGCTACGCCAAGATCCTCGAGGCTCATCTCGCGGCCTGATCGGGGACCCACTGCCCGTCGGCACCTGCGGCGGTCTGGGCGAAGGGCCCGCGAATACGAAGGGCTCAGATGGCTGCCGGGGCCTCGCGCAGGATTCTCGAGCGCAGCACTGCCGCCGCGATCTCACCCAAGGGACGGACCTCTTCGGCTGCACCGAGTTTGATCGCTTCCTTGGGCATGCCGAAAACGACGCAGCTCTTCTCGTCCTGGGCGATGGTGTGGGCTCCGGCCTCCCTCAGCGCGAGCAGGCCCGTCGCGCCGTCACTCCCCATGCCGGTCAACAGTACACCCACGGTGTTGGCGCCCGCCGCCCTGGCTACAGAGCGAAAGAGCACATCGACCGCCGGCCGTTGGAAGTGTTCTGGCGGGTCGTCCGTCAGGCCGATCCTGTAGCGGGCTCCCTCCCGGCGCAGCACCATGTGACGGCCGCCGGGGGCGATCAGGGCGGTGCCGGGTACCACGTCGTCACCCTCGACGGCCTCCCGCACTTCGACCTGGCAGATTCCATTGAGCCGATCGGCAAACGACTTGGTAAATCCTGGAGGCATGTGTTGAGTGATCACTGTTGCGGGGGCGTTGCGGGGCATGGCGCGTAGCACTTCCTCGATCGCCACGGTCCCCCCCGTGCTGGCGCCGATGGCGAGAATCTTGTGCGAGGTTCTCAGGCCTCGGCTCAGTTCGAGCGTCTTCTGGGGCGGGATTTCTTTGAGCGGCTGGACCCGTGCGATCGACGCGGCCCGGATCGCATGAATCAGCGCCTGCTCCACGTCGGGAACCGAGAACTGGGAGCCCGGCTTGGGAACTACGGCCACCGCGCCGAGGGTCATGGCTCGCATGGCCATCTCGCTGTTGCGAGGGGTGAGAGAACTGACCACCACGGTGGGTATCGGATGGAAGCGCATCAGTTTGCCGAGAAAGGTCAGGCCGTCCATTCGCGGCATCTCGATATCCAGGGTCAGAACATCGGGTGCGAGCCTGGCGATCCGCTCGCGGGCCACGTAGGGATCGACCGCCACACCCACGACCTCGATGTCGTCGTAGGCATTCAGAGCCCGCTTGAGCGTCGAGCGGACCACTGCCGAGTCGTCGATGATCAGCACCTTGATCACGAAGGCATCCTCTCCCTGAGCAGGTCTACTAGAATTCCTGAAGGACGGCTTCCTCTTCCTCGTCGAAGGGAATCATTTGGGCCGAGGCAGCCGAGCCATTTTGGGGCTCTTCCGGTGCGGCAGTGGCAGGTGGTGCGGAGGGAACCACGGACATGGATGGCGACGGAACCGGGACCGAAGGTCCGTCGTGCCCGCTGAGCGAGAAGCGAGCGACCAGCGTCCGCAGTTCAGCGGCCTGGGCGGAAAGTTCCGCCGCGGCGCTGGCGCCTTCCTCGGATGCGGCGGCATTGCGCTGGATGACGTCGTTGATCTGGTCCATGACCTGGTTGAGTTCCTCGACGCCCTTGTCCTGCTGATCGGATCCGGTGGCGATCTCTTCCAGCACCGCCTGGACAGAGCCGGACTGGTCGTTGATCTGACGCAGGTGAGTCAGCACCTCGGAGTTGATCGCCACGCCCTCCTGGGAGTTCTTCACCGATTCGTCGATCAGGTCGGCGGTGTCGCGGGCCGCTTCGGCCGAACGCATCGCCAGGTTGCGCACTTCCTCGGCGACCACCGCGAAGCCCTTGCCCGCCTCGCCGGCACGGGCGGCCTCGACCGCTGCATTGAGGGCGAGGAGATTGGTCTGGAAGGCGATCTCGTCGATGGTCTTGACGATCTTCGCCGTGGCATCCGAGGAGGCCTTGATCTTGTCGATCGCCTGGGTCAGGCGGGTCATCGACTCCATGCCCTGCTGCGACGAAGATCGGGCATTGTCCGCCAGAGCCCTGGCCTCCTTGGCATTGATCGTGTTCTGCCGCGTCATCGATGAGATCTCGGACAGGCTTGCGGTCGCCTCCTGGGAGGCTTCCGCCTGCTGGTTGGCGCCGTTGGCGATATCGGTGGTGGTCGAGGAGATCTCCGACGAAGCAGCGGCCACCTGCTCGGCGGCGGCGGCAACCTGGGCCAGAGACTGGTCGAGGCTGCCGAGAGTGTCGTTCAGGGCGCTGGCGATACGCCCGTAGTCGCCGGAGAACTCACCCTCGAGGCGGCAGGTCAGCTCGCCTCGGGCAACACGCTGCAGGACATTACCCAGGTGGGTGAGGAACTTGACGGCTTCATCGCGTTCGACGGCGACCTCCTGGGCCAGTGCTTCCATCTTTTCTCGTCGTGACTCCATCAGGGCTTCGATCACCAGGGCGATGTCGACCTGGACCACGCGGGAGAAGGCCCGCGAGAAGTCCATCATCTCGGCCTGGGTGGCGCCGGCGTCCGCTAGCGTCTTCTGGCAGTACTCCTGAATGACGCCGTACATCCCGACGTAGTAATTGGCATCGAGATCAATGTCGTCGTGCCGTCGTCCGACGGTCGTGCGGTAGCCGAGGTAGGCGTCGTCGATTCGTCCCTCGAGCATCGTCGCCAGGTACCTCGAGATCAGCGGCCGCTGACGATCGACTGTGGTGTGCTTGTTGACGATGCTCCAGGCTTCCGGGAATTTCCGAATATGACTGTAGAAGCTGTCGACGAGCTGATCCACCTTGGCCATCAGCTCGGCTTTCCACGCTGCGACGATACCGAGGTCTTCCTCGGTCAGGCCATGAAACGCGAGACTCTGCACGACCTTGGGGTCGCTGACGGCGATCTGGCCGGGGGTTGTGGATCGCTTGCTGCGGGATCTAGAGAGAAAGGAGAACATCATCGAGACCTCCGGGGTCGAGCGGACCCCCTGAATGCTGGCCAGAGGAGATGGCCTTTCGTGCCGGGTGTGCCGGGTCGGGGGGGGGGTGGAAAGGAGTGATCGAGGCTCGTCTTGCCGGTCACGACGCCACCTCCACGTCTTCCTGGCACTGGGTCAGTGACCGCGCCTGGGCAGCAAGGCCTCGTACGTCGAGAATCAGGCCGACCATGCCGTCGCCGAGAATCGCGCCACCGGAGATACCCGGCGTCCGGCCGAGACCGGCTCCGAGAGATTTGACGACGATCTGTTGCTGGCCGAGAAGTTCATCGACCAGCAGGCCGTAGCGGTCCTCCTGGTCGGAAATGATCACGAGCAGGGCGCGAGTCGGGTCGTTCTCCGCGTCGGGAATCTCGAACAGCTCCGACAGGCGATACATCGGCAGCAGTCCTTCCCTCATCACGACCATCTCGCCTTCGCCTGCGACCCTCTTGATCTCCGTGCGGGTGGGCCGCAGGCTGCGCAGGATGTTGGAGGTGGGGATGATGTAGCGCTGTTCTCCGACGCGCACCAGCATGCCGTCGCTGATCGCCAGAGTGATCGGCAGGAGAATCGAGACGGTTGTGCCCTGCCCGAGTTTCGAGTCGATGACGATGCGGCCGTGGAGCTGTTCGACGCTCTTGCGCACCACGTCCATGCCGACGCCTCTTCCCGATACCGCCGTGACCGCCGCGGCGGTCGAGAAGCCCGGCTCGAAGATCAGGCTGAAGACGTCCGAATCGGACATTCCGCGATCGCTCTCGATCAGGCCCTTTTCGATGGCCTTGCGCACGATCACTTCGCGATCGATCCCGCGACCGTCGTCTTCCATCGATACGACGATGTAGCCGCTGGCGTGACAGGCCTTCAGACGCACCGTCCCGAGGGGGGGTTTGCCTGCGCGGCGGCGCTCTTCCGGGGTTTCGATGCCGTGATCGAGGGCATTGCGGATCATGTGGACCAGGGGATCGGCGAGAACATCGACCATGTTGCGGTCGATCTCGGTGTCCTCTCCCTCGACGATGAGCTGAACCTGCTTGTCGAATTTCTGTGTCAGATCCCGCACCAGGCGGTTCATGCGCTTGAAGGTGGCCTTGATCGGGATCATCCGCAACGACATGCTCAGTGCCTGCAAGTCTCGGACGATTTTCGACAGGTGGGTCACCTTCTGGATCAGGCCGTGGTCCGCTCCCTGCAGAACTGCGGCATCCTGGGCCAGAATGGACTGGGCGATGACCAGCTCTCCGACCATGTCTACCAGGTGGTCGAGCCGACCGGTCTGGACGCGCACCGTCGGCTCGACCGTCGTGGGAGAGGTCATGCGCTTGGGCGCGGCAGGCGGGTCCGCGGACACAGTCGCCGGCTGGGGACTCGGCATGGCTTCGGGAGCGGTCTCCGCGTCAGGCTGTTGGGTGTCGTCCGGGCCGGCCGGATCGGCCGCCGCTGCGGCGTTCGGGGGCTCCGAAGCAGCGGCCGGCTGGGGCGGCTCGACTGCCGCCGTGGTGTCCTCCGGGGTGGCTGGCTGGGTTGCGGTCGGTACGGCTTCGGCGCTGCCGGCGACGACCAGTTCGTCCATCAATGGCAGGTAGTCGCGCGGACGCTCGGCATCTCCTCCAGCCAGGGCGCTTTCCAGGCCGGCCATCAGGTCCTTGAGAACATCGATCGAGCGCAGCGAGAGATTCGCTTCGGAGCGTCCATAGGCGATCTCCTTGTCGCGTACGCGGCTGAGCAGGGTTTCCGCGCGGTGAGCCAGCACCGACATCGGCTCGAGGCCGAGGAAGGCCGACGTTCCCTTGATCGTGTGAAAGGCTCTGAAAACCGTGTTGATCGCCTCGTCGTCGCTGGGATTTTCCTCCAGCGCCAGCAGAGCGCCCTCGGCCATCTCGATCAGCTCATTGTTTTCGGTGATGAATTCAGCGAGCAACTCCACGTCGGGCTCGTCCGGCAGCAGGATGAACGACCCGCTGGAGTCGTCGTCGGCGGGAGCCCGGGTCGGCTCGGTAGCGGCCGACTCTGCTGCGGGGGCTGCGGGTTGCGGCTCGGTGGTGGGCGTTTCGGGATCCGGCGCCGCCACTTCCGCCTCGGGCTTGTCGGGCGCTGTCTCCGATTCGGCGTCGAGGCAGGCCTCGACACGGCCGGTGGCCTTCTTGAAACCTGTGCGTCGATGCTGTGGGTCGA
>JALTMS010000078.1 GCA_027001345.1 Acidobacteriota bacterium
GCTCTATGGTCCGGGGGCGATCGGGGGGGCGGTCAATCTCGAAACCGCACGCCTGACCCCGGGGGAGACCTTCAACGCCGAGTTCGGTGTCGGCTCGTGGGGTACGAGCAAGGTCACCGCAGGCTGGAAGTCCGATCTGCTGGCGGGTCGCTGGGTGCTCGGGCTGCAACTTTCGCGGATGGCTACCGAGGGCTATCGCGACCAGTCCTGGACTCGAATGGGGCTGGCTTTCTTCACCGCTCAGAGGCTGGGCACCAACAACTTGCTACGGATCAACCTCTATGGAGGCCGGGAGAACTCCCACCTGGCGTACGAAGGACTGACCCGTGAGCAGCTTGCCGTCGATCGCAAGGCCAATCCGCTCTCCTGGCCCGGCGAGCAGGATCGATTCAGCCAGCCCCATTTCGAGCTGATCCACGAATGGCAGGCCAGCCGCAACCTGGAGGTGGCCAACACGGTCTACGCCTTCTACGGGCGTGGCTACTTCGACCAGTTCCGGGAGGAGAAAGACTGGTTCGAGCTGCACCTTGCCGAGAGCTACGGCGAGGGTCGGGCAACGGAGGTCTTCCGGCAACGCTGGATCAAGGAATGGGACTACGGCTGGCTGCCACGCATCACTCTTCAGCACGGCCGGGGCAAGCTCACGGCGGGGGCCGAAGTACGGATTCACCGTGCCGAGCACTACGGCATCGTCAACGCCCAGAATCTGCCCGCGGGCACGGAGTCGGGTTTCCGCTACTACGACTATCAACTGCCCAAGACCAGCACCACCTTTTTCGTCCAGGAAGAGTGGAAGCCCGGCGAGGATCTGACCGTGCTGGCCGGCCTGCAGTACGTCCAGCATCGCTGGAGCCTCGAGCAGGACCGGGTGACGGGCATCGACTACGACGTGCGCTACGCCTGGTGGGCGCCGCGCCTCGGTGTGCACTGGCGGATCAACCCCCGGCTCGGTGGCTATCTCTCGCTGGCTCGCACGCGCCGCGAGCCGACGGTCAAGGATCTCTTCGATCCCCAGGATGCCTGGGATGCGCCGGCCTTTCGCAACGTGGATCCCTCCGGACGAGCAACCGGGCCGATTCCCCGGGAAGAGCGCCTCGACGATCTGGAAGTCGGTCTCGAGTACAACAGCGAGCGCCTGCTGGTCAAGGGAACGGTCTACCGGATGGACTTCCGCGACGAGATTATCTACCTCGGCAGCATCAATGACCTCGGGCAGGCTCTGACCGGCAATGCCGAGCGTTCCCGCCACGAGGGTCTCGAGCTGGAAGCCGCCTGGGCGCCGGCTCCCCGCTGGCGTCTGGCCGGATCGGTCACCGTCTCCGACGATCGCAACCTGCGTTACATCGAGGACGGTTGGGCTGGCAAGGTGGACTATTCCGGCCGTCGCATTGCCGGCTTCCCCGGATCGCTGGCCCGGCTGACCGCCGCATGGTCTCCCTCCTGGGGGCGGGTCGAGATCGGCGGGCAGCACGTCGGCCGGATCTTCGTCGACAACAGCCAGAGCCGCGAGGCATCGACCGATCCCTTCACGCTGTGGCATCTCGATCTGCTCTACAAGTTGCCCGGAGGTCGGGACAGTCGCTATTCGTTGCGTCTGCGGGTCGAGAACCTCTTCGACAGCGAGTACGAGGCCTACGGTTACAACTGGGGTGTGCCCACCTTCATCCCCGGGGCGACGCGCAACCTGTTCATGATGCTCTCGTGGAAGCCGGCCCGGTGACTCCTTGCGTCGGGGCCCGATGCCCGTGAAGATGGGCGTCGCGGCGGATCTGGCGCTGGTCGCCGTCTATCTGCTGGCGCTGCTCGTTCTCGCCCGCCGTCGGCGGAAGTCCGGCGCCGGCGAGTACCTCCTGGCCGGCCGCTCGCTGACCCTGCCCGCCTTCGTGGCAACGCTGGTCAGCACCTGGTATGGCGGCGT
>JALTMS010000079.1 GCA_027001345.1 Acidobacteriota bacterium
AAGTTGGCGGCAATCTCGAAGTACTCGCCGATCCATCCATCGTAGGCTCGGTGAATGTATTGCGGGAGCACGAGCCAGTTGTAAGTGAAGAGGGTCTGCACCGGAATCAGGGCGAAGATGAAGAACGTGAATTTCGGATCAGTGAACGGATGGGTGGCAAACCACTGCTGGAGCTTGGCAAACCAGCCCACTTCGGCCGCCGGCTCCTCGGTCGGCTCCTTCGGTGCGGCGGGTTGGCCGTCTTCTTCTCGAGCCGCCGCTTCGAGTTCCTCGGTCTCCCGCCGAGCCTTGGCGGTGGCCATTTCGACAACGCGGCGGGAGAGCACGAGCACCGTCACCAGCAGGGCGACCGCCGTCAGTGCGGTGTAGACCCAGTAGGTGCCGATGATGCCCAGGCCCAGGTAGTGCTCGTCACGGACAAGGAACATCCAGCTCGGCAACCAGCCGCCGAGGTTCATCAGCGCGTAGAGCATGGCGTAGGCCATACCAGCAGTCTTCGGCGTGGTGAACTGCCGAATGGCTGCGTAAGCACCGGGCTGGTACATGCCGTAGCCGAGAACCACGAGCAGAATCCCGGCCATCGTCACCAGGTGCAGAGCCGACCATTCGCCGGCCGGCTCGAGCCCGAAGGTCGGGGCACCGGCGATCAGCAGGCGGCCGGCAAGCAACAGCAAGAAAGCCCAGATCAAGGCCCGACGCACGCCGTAGGAATCGGCGACGAATCCGAGGAAGAACATTGAGATCGTGATGCCGGCGGTGAGTACCGCCACCATGTGGTGCGAGACGACATCAGCGTCCGGTACGCCCCGGAAAACGAAGTCCGAGAAGTACATCGCGAGATAGCCCAGCATGCCGAAGTAGACGAAGCCTTCGAGGAAGTAACCTATGTTGACCCCCCACAGGGCCCGCGGAGCATGTACGAGATCGATGAAGGGCTGCACGATCTCACGCAGGGGATTCTTGCCTTGGCTTGCAGGGTTTTCGCTCATGGTGGCAGAGGATTCCTCAGATCGGGTGAAAAGCCAAGCTCCGAGAGGGAGCGGGCGGAAAGATTAAGGGATCCTTACAGGATTGGCCAGCACGGAGAGCAGGGACCCGGCGCCGGGAGCGAGAATATCGAGACCGGCCCCGATCCGGCATCGTCCTGACCGCCGGCATCCTCCCGATCGGATGTCTCACCGGGTGAAGCGATGTGAAAAAAGCGGGAAGTTGGGGTGGGCGATGGGATTTGAACCCACGACATCCTGATCCACAGTCAGGGACTCTACCGCTGAGCTACGCCCACCATCTGGTGCTGCCCGGGGAACCGGCGGCCAGTGGCGCGCCTGAAGGGATTCGAACCCCTGACCCGCTGCTTAGAAGGCAGCTGCTCTATCCGACTGAGCTACAGGCGCGCAGTCCAGGCTGCTCGAATCCCTGTCCAGCCGCAACGAGACGACCGGGCCGGTGATCCCCTCGGCCCGCGTACCCTAGCCCGGAGCCTCCAAAGGTGCAAGGCGGTGGGGCCAAAATGGCGCGGCTGGCAGGAATCGAACCTGCGACACCCAGTTCCGGAGACTGGTGCTCTATCCCCTGAGCTACAGCCGCGCGAGCCGATGGGCAACAACCGGGCGATGATACCCACCCCGGGTGAATAGGCAAGCGCCGGCCGGCGGGCAGGCAGTTACCACTGGCGGCGGCGACTCCGTCCCGCCAGCAGACCGAGCAAGACACCCGCCAGCGCCACCCCACCGCCCCACAACAGCCAGCGCAGGGCCGCCCCGCGGCGCAGGATCAGCACCTCGCCGTGCAGGGCGTCGAGTTCCTTCTCCAGCGCCTCGGCGTGTTGCTCGGCACCAGCACCCGCGCTCTCAAGGGAAGCCAGCCGCCCGGCCAGCCTCTCGTTCTCCGCCTCGAGTTCGGCGACCCGCGCCTCGAGCGCCGGCAGGCGTTCCCGAGCCGCGGGCTGCTGCATCAGGTAGCGGGCGAGCATCCAGCCTTCCTCGCCTCCCGGCGTGCGGACGCGGGCATAGCCCGTCTCCGGGTCCCGCTCGAGGACCCGCACAGCGGTGCCCGAGCCGAGCACCTTGACGATGGCGTACTCGGGGCCCTTGCCCGTGCGCACGGTGACCGAAAGCTGATCGGTGACCCAGCCGGTGGTCTGCGCCCGGGCCGCCGGCACACCGGCAACCGCCACGACCAGCAGCCAGGCGCCGAGGAGCAGGGTGGAAGCTCTGTTCATGCTGCCTCCCGCCCCCCAACCGGATCCATCCGGAGGGAGAGATTGGTCGGGGCGGCCCGATTTGAACGGGCGACCACCTGCTCCCAAAGCAGGCGCGCTACCAGGCTGCGCTACGCCCCGACGAGCGCGGCGGAACGCTGAACTTCCGCCGAATCGGGAATGCTATCAGCGCCCCTGGCCGGCTGCCAGATCAGCGATCTCGTCGATGCCAGTCGAAAGGTATTTCGTTCACTTCCGGATCCCAGCGCTCCTCGTCGGGGTCCCGGGGGTCGTAGGGCCGATCCGCATAGACCACCACCAGGGCCTCGCCGGCGCCGACAGCCTTGAGTCCGAACCAGACACCGGGAGGAATCCGTATCCGCCAGGGTGCGTGGACGCCGAGAAAGAACTCGTTGAGTTCCCCGCGGGTCGCCGAACCCTCCCGGTCGTCGCTCAGCCCGACCCGTACCGTACCCGCCACGCAGGCGACCACGTCGGTGGTTCGCCGATGCCGATGCCAGGCCTTGACCACCCCGGGATGCAACGTGGTCAGGTGTATCTGTCCGAAAGCCGGCAGCCCCTCGTCTGCCCGGAAGAGGGGAACCACGCGCCCTCGCTCGTCGACCTTGACTTCCAGGGGGTCGACCGCCACACCCTCGATCATCGGGTCTCCCTCGCCGGCTCCACTCCGGGCCGGAGGCTCACCCTACCCTCTCCCCCTGCCGGCGATCAACACGCACCGGGAGGCGGGCAGCGGAACGGGAGCCGGGAGGGGTGTACACTCCGCGAGCCTTTTTCGTGCGCGCCAGACACCGCGCCGGCACTCGGAGACGAATCGAAATCATGGATATCGGCTTGTGTGGCCTGCCGCGCAGCGGCAAGACGACGCTCTGGAAGATACTCACCGGCCAGGAAGTCCCACCGGGGGCACGCCCTGAAACCCGCCGCGGAGTGACTCGGGTTCCCGACCCGCGGCTCGAGCGCCTCGCCGCCCTGTTCCGGCCCAAGAAGACCACGCCGGCCACGGTGACCTACGTCGATCTGGCCCCGATGGAAAAGGGCTCCGGCCGAGCGGACAACCCGATCCTCGGCGAGCTGAGAAAGTCGGAGGCTCTGCTGCTGGTGCTGCGAGCCTGGGACGACCCGGCCGACCCCCACCCCGAGGGCAGCGTCGATCCTTCCCGCGACCTCGACTCCCTGGAGACCGAGTTCCTCCTCGCCGACATGGATGTCGCCCAGCGTCGGCTCGAGCGCCTCGACGGCATCATCGCCAAGACCAACCGGGAGGAAGACCGCCGGGAGCGGGAACTGCTCGGCCGGGTGCTGGCGCTGCTCGAAGAAGAGCGTCCCCTGCGGGAGGTCGAATTCACCACCGAGGAACTCAAGACCCTCCGAGGCTATGCCTTTCTCAGCGCCCGCCCCCTGCTGGTGGCGGTCAACCTCCCCGAAGACCGGACCGGGGAATTGACCGCGGGCCCCGAAGCCTTCGGCCTCGGACGCCTGGCCGGACGCCCGGGCTGTGACTACGTCGCTCTGTCGGCACGCATCGAAGAGGAGATCGCGACCCTCGACGAAGACGATGCCCGGGCCTTTCGCGAGGATCTGGGTATCGAGCAGCCGGCCCTCGACCGACTGATCCGCGCCAGCTACCGGCTGCTCGGCCTGATCTCCTTCTTCACCGTCGGAGAAGACGAGTGCCGGGCCTGGACCATCCGCCGGGGCACCGCGGCCCGACAGGCCGCCGGTGCGATCCATTCCGACCTCGAAAAGGGCTTCATCCGGGCCGAGACCATCGGCTGGGAAGAGCTGCTCGACGCCGGCTCCCTGGCCGCAGCCCGAGAGCGGGGCATCCTCCGCCTCGAGGGCAAGGATTACCTGGTCCAGGACGGCGACGTCATGCACATCCGCCACGCCTCGTAGCGGCAGCCAGGGCCTCGGCAACCAGCCCCGCCTCGGCATCGAGCAGCGTTCGAGGATCGAAGACCACCCGGCCGTCGGCGATGCGGGCCACCACGGGGGGATCGTGGCGCCGCAGCAGGCGCAGCAGGCGATCCTCCCCCAGACCCTCGATGCGCACAGCCACCACCCAGGAGGACAGCGACTCGCCGGGAGCCGCCCCGCCACCCACACGGGAGACGCCCTCGATCACCTGCACCTCGGCCTCGGGGACTCGCCGCCCGAGCCGGCGGGCCAGGGCCCGGGCCCGGCGACGCAGGGCGGCGGGCTCGGCGGCCAGCATGCCCGCGACGGGAATCGTCGCCTCGGATCGGGCCGACATCCACTGCCCGAGGGTCGCCGTCAGTGCCGCGAGAGTCATCTTGTCGGGCCGCAGGGCGCGGGCCAGCGGGTTGCGCGCGCAGGCAGCCACCACCTCGGGTCGACCGACGAGGATTCCCGCCTGGGGCCCGCCGAGCATCTTGTCTCCGGAGAAACAGACCAGGTCCACACCCTGCCCGAGCAGACGCTCCACCGAAGGCTCGTCGGCCGGTGACGGCGAGCGATCGAGCAGCCGACCGCAGCCCTGATCGACCACCAGCGGCACATCGGCCTTGCGGGCCAGATCCGCCAGGTCGGCCGTCTCCACCTCGCGGGTGAAACCCACGACCCGGTAGTTGCTCGGCCAGACCTTGAGAATCATCGCCGTCTGCTCACCCAAGACACGACGATAGTCTTCGAGGTGAGTGCGGTTGGTCGTTCCCACCTCCACCAGCCGGGCCCCGGAACGCTCGAGAATCTCCGGGATCCGAAACGAGCCGCCGATCTCGATCAACTCCCCGCGAGAAATCGGCACCTCCCGGCCGAGGGCCAGGGTGTTGAGAGCCAGCAGTACCGCCGCGGCGTTGTTGTTGACGACCAGGGCCCCGAAACCGGGGAAGAGCACGTCGAGCCAGCGAGCCGGATGGCTGCCTCGGCTTCCTCTGCGCCCCTGCTCGAGGTCGTACTCCAGGTCGCAGTAGCCGCCGGCGACGGCGGCCACCGCCTCGACGGCAGCGGCCGCCAGGGGCGCTCGCCCCAGGTTGGTATGCAGCACGACCCCCGTGGCGTTGATCACCCGCCGCGGCCGGTCCGCCTCCAGTTCCTCCAGGCGGGCCAGAGCCCCCCGGACGATGGCCTCGGGACTCGCCGCCCGGCTCTGCCCTTGCGCAATCTCTTCCCGGCATTGCCGCACCTGTTCGCGCAACAGCGTCACCACCAGGCCGCGCTGCCAGCGGGCCAGGGCGGGAGCCAGTTCCGGCGCCTCCAGCAGGCGGTCGATGGCGGGGACGTTCTGGCGTGGATCCATCGCAGGAGCCTCCTCGAGGGTCTGCCGCCATCGACGCTCGGGGCGGCCGCCTCATTGTGCTGGCCGGCAACCCGCCTCACAAGAGCACCACTGGCCCCCCCGTGGGCGGGGGCCCATCTTGTCCTCATGGCGCCAGGCCCTGCGCTCCGGAGAACTCGATGGCCGACACCCTCTTCACCCCCACCGAAGTGACCGCCGACCTGACGGCCCTCGAGAAGCTGCTCCGGCGGGTGGCCATCGAGTGGGAGATGTTCATCAACCAGTCCACTCCCTGGCCCCCCCACCAGCGGCAGGCGGAGATCGAAGCGATCATCCGGCACTATCTCAAGACGCCACCGCGGCGCACCGCCGATCGTTTTCGCTTCAACACCCTGGTCCACCGCTACCGCACCAGTTGCGAACTCTGGGCCAGGCGCGTCCGACGCCGGGACGCCTCGGGGCAGAACCCACGACGGCGAGCCGGCCGAGATCGCGGCGCCGATCTCGACCCGAACCGGGCTCAGGTCCTGCACCGGATCCGCACCCGCCAGGGCAAGGCCAGCGGCGACCAGATGCGCGACCTCTACCGGGCATTCAGGGATGCCCGGCGAGCCCGCGGCAAGGCTGTCTCACGCCTGGCCTACCGGGATTTCGTCCGCCGAGTGGACCGGAATCTCGAACGCGCTCGCCAGCGCACCGGGGGCCGTGACCTGGAGTTGCGGGTCGACGAGGTCGGTGGCAAGGTGAGAATCACGGTTCGTCCGACCCACGACGAGTCCTGACGTCCCGCCAACCTGGCCCAAACCAAGGGAGGTTCCATGCGCCGCTTGCTGACGACCATTCTCGTTTTCCTCACGGCGGTGATGCTGGTCCTTCCCCTGGCCGAGGCCAGCCGAGGTGACAAGAAGAAGCGACGTTCCAAGCGCGCCCGGGCCGAACAGAGCTTCACCCTCGAGAGCGAGCTGCTCGCCCAGGTCCCCGCGGTGGCCGCGGCACTGGCGTACCTCGACGACAACACCGACAAGCCCGACGCCTGGCGGGCGCTGGGCGTGGCGCTGACCGAATTCGGCGCCTACTCGGACGCCGTCAACGCCTTCGAACGCGGTCTCGAACTCGACCCGGACAACGCAAAGCTGTGGGTCGATCTCGGCGCGGCCCGGATCCGAGCCGAAGAATTCCGCAAAGGCCTCAAGGCGCTCAACCGAGCCCTGAAGATCGAACCTTTCATGGCTCTGGCCCACTACAATGCGGGAGTGGCTTACCGTGCGCTGGGAAAGTGGGAGGCAGCCATGGAAGCCTTCGAAAAAGCCCTGCTGCTCGATCCGGATCTGGGTGACCCGAAAAAGAATCCAGGCGCCGTCAATACCCCCGAACTGGGCCTGGTCAAGCTGCGGGTCTTCATGAAAACCTCGGGAGCGGCCCCCGCGATCCTGACCAGCCAGGATCCGACCGCCGACAAGTAACTTTCCAGCTTCAGTCCTTGCTCACCGAAAGACCCAGTTCGAGCAGGTCGAGCAGAGCCTCGAGCTGGGAGCTGCCCTCCTGCTGATAGGCTTCCTGCATCTCGACGTGACGCACCAGAGCCTGGATCGCCGAGACGGCGACGGCCATATCAGGCAGAGGGCGTACGCAGCCCTGTTCGACACCCCTGCGGAGAATCTGCTCGAAGAGCGCCAGTTCCTGGCCGTGGAACGGCCGCGTCTGGGAAGAGACGATCAGCTTGATCTCTTCGAGCACATCCTCGGGGACGCCCATCTCCTGTCGGCGGAGCCGCAGCACACCGATCTTGGCCCTGATCGCCGCCCGCAGAGCCAGACAGGCGTCGGACTCGGCCAGCGCCGCTGCGGTCATTCGCTCGATGATGAAGGCCTCTTCCTGGGAGATGACGGCATCGAACATCTCCTTCTTGCCGCCGGGAACGTGATAGTACAGCGCTCCCTTGACGACCCCCAGTTCGTCAGCGATCGCGGCAAGGGAGGTCTGGCGATATCCGGTACGAGCAAAGTGCTTACGCGCTGTCTGCAGGATTTGCTCTCTGGTTACTTTCATCGCTGTCGTCCCTTGTCGGTCGACCCTTCCCTCGCTCCCCGCTGGATTGCGACCATTCTACCCAACTCCCCCAGCGTCGGGGGAGCGGAGTCAAAAGATTCACACGCGAGAAAGGTCGTCGAGGACTGCCGTGAGCAGATTCCAGAACTTCTGCACCGAAGAAATCTGCACCCGCTCTCCCGGCGCATGGGCTCCCCGGATCTCGGGACCGAAGGAAACCATGTCCATCCCGGGCACCCGTTCACCGATCAGCCCGCACTCGAGGCCGGCGTGGATCGCGGTGACTTCCGGCTCGACGCCGAAGAGCCGCGCCGATGCCTCCCGGGTGACTTTCAGCACGGGGGAATCCAGGTTCGGCTTCCAGCCGGGATAGCCGCCGTGCTCGTGGACCTCCGCGCCGGCCTCGAGTG
>JALTMS010000080.1 GCA_027001345.1 Acidobacteriota bacterium
GACATCACCCACATGGGCCGCGCCTGGGTAGTCCCCCATCCGGACCGCACGGCGCCGGCCATCGCCCCGATGGTTCGCGACGACGAGATCGAGCGCATCGCCGTGCAGGTCGCGACCCGGCACGAGAAGGATCGGGGATGGGCCGTGGAGAGCGTCGAGGAGGAGAACCGGGGCTTCGATCTGATCTCCCGGAAGCCGCATCCTCACGACGACCGGACCTTCACCGATGTTCGCTTCATCGAGGTCAAGGGCCGTTCGGCTGTCGGCGACGTGGCTCTCAGCGCCAACGAGTACAAGACCGCACAGCGCCTCGGCGCCGACTACTGGCTCTACGTCGTCTACAACTGCGCCAGCACCCCCGAGCTTCACATCATCCGCGACCCGGCCCGTCTCGGCTGGAAGCCGATCGTGAAGGTCGAGCACTACCATCTTGGACCGAAAGCGGTTCTGGAGAGTGTTGATGAGTGACCCGCGCAACAGGCTCCAGGCGAAGTTCGAACCCACTCATCGCCACGTCAACTTCGGCAACGTGTTGATCCGCATGCACGTAAAGGGCTTTCGGTGTCACGGAAACACGGTCATTGAGGTCAAGAGCCCCATTACAGCATTCTGTGGACTCAACGGAACGGGAAAGTCGACGCTTCTTCAGCTCTTGGCGGTTGCCTACAAGCGCCCGGGTCCGGCGAAGCCATACTACGTCAAGGACTTTCTCGTCACGGGGCCACTCGATCCCAAGCCGTTTACCGACACGGCAGAAGTCGAGTACAAGTACTGGAGGAGCCCGACGGAGCAACAGACCGTCACGGTTTCCCGCCGGGTGAATACGCAACGCTGGAGCGGGTATACCCGACGGCCTATCCGCGAAGTCTATTTGGCAGGCGTCGGGCATTACTTACCCAGGATCGAGCAGCGTGACTTCGTGGTCCGGAACGCCAAGAAACTCCAGATCACCGACCAGCACAATATTCCGCAAGTTGTGGTAGACGCTGCATCGCGAATCCTCGGCTGCCAATACAACGCGGCCAAGAGCAAGTCGGTGACTTACTCCAAGCACAGCGGAGAAATCGTCTGCGTAAAACGCGGGACTGTCGAGTACTCGGAAGCACACATGGGCTTCGGCGAAGGAAGGACACAGAATCTCATCGTCGCTCTAGAGAACCTGCCGGACAAGAGCCTTGTCCTCATTGAGGAACCCGAGACATCGCTTCATCCTAGCGCACAACACGCATTGGCCAGGTACCTGGTCGAAGTATGTATTCGCAAGGGGCACCAAGTCTTCCTGACGACCCATAGCGAATACCTGCTTACAGCGCTGCCAGCATCCTCACGGATCTACCTCATGCGTGAACCGGCTGGTGCCATTCGCTGCATCCCAGGCATCTCTGCGGCGGAAGCACGCAGCCTGATGACGGACGGAAACACACGGGCGCTGTCGGTTCTCGTTGAGGACGACTGTGCTCGAGCGGTGCTGCGCGAACTTTTGCGCTGCGTAGATGACAGGTTTCTAGCCACAGTCGGAGTATTCATCGGCGGCGATGCCAACACGCTCGCGACCACCGTTCGCGCGCTCCGGGATACAGGTCTGTCGGTGGCGACCGTACGCGATGGAGATCAGCCGGAGGTACCCAACGAAAGCATCTTCAAATTACCCGGCACCAAACCACCGGAAAAGGAACTCCTCGAGAACGAGAACGTGAATCAGCACCTGCAGGATCGATACGGTATCTCCGTGGACGACTTCCTTGCTGGCCTAGGGAGTGATGACCATCACGAATGGCTTCCAAAGCTCGCAGTGCGCCTGAACGTGGGAGAAGAAGCGCTGACAGTGGAGCTGGCTGGCGTATACGCAGCCACGGTTTCTGAAAACGAGATCGTGAGCCTGCGGGATTCCTTGCGTGAGGCGGTCAACCAATG
>JALTMS010000081.1 GCA_027001345.1 Acidobacteriota bacterium
ACCGATCCCCTGATCGAAGACCACTTCCGGCGGAACCCGGGAATCGGCGCAGGCCAGCACCACGGCCCGGGGCGCCTGCCCGGCGGCCACGGCTCGCCTCCGCGCCGCATCGCATCCGCGCCGCGGCTCGTCGGGCGCACGCAGAAAACGCAGGTTGCCCTGCCGGAGTTCTTCGAGGATCTGTCGAGCAGCGTCCATCACTCGCTTCCATCGATCACCGACGGCCATCGTAGCATCAGCCCGGGTGACGCACGCCCCGGCAAAGAGGTGCCGGCGCGCGCGTCTCTGGTTTCCGGGATCGTCAGACGCCCGAGCGAGATCGCGAGCGGGAGCGCCCGCCGGAGGACTTCGACCGGCGAGACCAGGACTTGCGGCCCGCGGAGGCGCCCCGCTTCCTGTTGCCAGAGAAACGTCGGCTCGACCGCGAAGACTCGACCCCGCAGCCATCGAAACCTTCCACCTCCTGCCGCGGGATGGGCGCACCGATCATGCGCTCGGTCGCTCGCACCCAGCCGTGATCGCTTCCCGTGACGAAGGTGCAGGCCCTGCCCGCGCACTCCGATCGGCCAGTGCGACCGATGCGGTGGGTATAGGCCTCGGGCGTGCCGGGCACGTCGTAGTTGATCACGTAGGAAACCCGGCTGACATCGATTCCGCGAGCGGCGATATCCGTCGCCACCAGCACGTCGTATTGCCGTGAGCGGAACCCACGCATGGCCCGATCCCGCTGAGATTGGGAGAGATTGCCCTGCAAGCCCACCGCCCGATGCCCGGCCTTGGTCAACTGCTCGGCCAGACGCCGAGCCCGATGCTTGGTGCGGGTGAAGACGATCGCCGATTCGCATTCGTCGGTACTCAGCACATGCTCGAGCAGAGCACGCTTCTGCTCCTCGGAGACGAGCATCAGCGCATGGTCGATGGTCGAGGCGGGCGCGGCGTCGGCCAGTTCAACGACATGGGGCCGGGTCAGCAGATTGTCGGCCAGTGCCCGCACCTCCCGCGGCATGGTGGCCGAGAAGAGCAGGTTCTGGCGGTGGGGTGGAAGCGCCTTGAGTATCCGCCGGATGTCCGGCAGGAAGCCCATGTCGAACATGTGATCGGCCTCGTCGAGGACGAGAGTTTCGATCTTCTCCAGTCGCAGAATGCCCTGTCCGAGCAGGTCGAGCACGCGCCCGGGACAACCCACGACGATCTCGGGAGACTGCCTGAGGGCGTTGATCTGCCCGCGAATCGGTACGCCCCCGTAAATCGTCGTCATTTTCAGCCGGGTGAACTTCGACAGCAGCCGCATCTCGGCGGCGATCTGGGTGGCCAGTTCGCGGGTCGGAGCCAGGACCAGCACGCGGGGCCCACGACCACGGCGCACGACGAGACGTTGCAGCAGCGGCAGGGCGAAGGCCGCGGTCTTGCCGGTGCCGGTCTGGGCCAGGCCCAGTACGTCCCGGCCCGCCAGACCCGCGGGGATGGTCTCGTCCTGGATCGGGCGAGGGGTGTCGAAGCCGGCGGCACGGATGCCGCGCATGAGGAGATCGTGCAACCCGAACCGGTCGAAGCCGGTGGGCTCGAGAGAAGCAAGTGTCGACATGAAGTGTTTTTCTCCGCTGGACTCGTGCAGGCGTCGGCCTGTACGGCACAGCCGTACGTTTCCGACCCACACAACAGCAAAGGGCAAGAGAGATTTCGTGGCGGCGTGATCTCGGAGGGGATGAAGCGAGAGACCCTGTTGTTCGCCGCGGTCGGGCGGGGACCCGATCACCAGGCCAAGCTACGCTATCGATGGGGGGCGCGCCACCCCAATCTCATTTTTTCCCTGTTTTGCACTGCCGGGTCAGAGACGAGCTGGTTCGGTGGTCGAGGTCTCGGCCAGAGTGTTGAGGATGGCGTTGAGTTCCCGCAGCAGGGCCTC
>JALTMS010000082.1:0-1384 GCA_027001345.1 Acidobacteriota bacterium
AGGTGATGGGTGAGCGCATCCCCTGGGGCCGCCAGGTGGTCTACGCCGACGGCTGGCTGTTTGCCGATACGGTCTACCGCGCCCGGGGCATCCGCTGGCGGGAGGGGGCTTCGGACACCCAGGGCCTGCTGTGGTCCGATGGTGTGCTCTGGACTCCCGGGCTGACCTGGGACAGTACCGCGATCGGCCGGGATGGCCTGGTCTGGAGCGATGACGGCGTACTGTGGGCCGACGTGAGCCTCGGGCCTCCAGATCTGCTCGAGCAGGCCGCGCGCCTCGGCCCTGACGGGATTCTCTGGTCCGACGGGATTCTCTGGTCCGATGGTGGCGTGTTCAGCGATGGCATTCTCTGGTCCGACGGGATTCTCTGGTCCGACGGCACCCTGATGCCCGATGGCACGGCCTGGGGCGACGGGATTCTCTGGTCCGACGGGATTCTGTGGTCCGACGGCATTCTCTGGTCCGACGGGATTCTCTGGTCCGACGGCACCTTGATGGCGGACTGAGCGATGCAGACTCTTCAGCGATACACCGCTCCCGGCACCAGGTCTGCCCAGCCCGGAGGTGCCTGGTGAACGCCACCGACAAGCGGCTCGCACCGCCCTCCGCGGGACCCTTCCTGTGGGTCCTGGCCGGGGTCGTCCTCGTGGCCGGCGCCGCCGTGGCCACGCGGCTGGGACTCGAGAACTGGTCCGAGCCCGGCTCCGTCCTCCTGCTGCTGGTCGCCTCAGCCGTGGCAGGCTTCTTCCCCGTCCGGCTGCCGGCACTGCGCATCAACGGCACCGCGACCCACGTGTTCGTCTTCGCGGCGCTGGTGATGGCCGGTCCCTTCGCGGCGATCTGCACGGATCTGGCGGGACTGATCGGCGCGATCATCGGCCGTCGCCGCCGGCCGCTGGTGATTCACCTGATCTTCAACCTCGGGTTGGTCGTGCTCTGCGCCAGCGCCGCCGGCGCCGCCTGGCACGCTCTCGGTGGCCAGCAGGGGCAGGTGTCGGCCGAGGCCCTGATCGGCGCCAGCGTGATCTACTTCGGTGTCAACGGCCTGCTGGTGGGCATCGCCGTTGCGCTGGAGACGCACAAGGGACTGCTCGAGGTTTTCCGCGACTCGATCCTCTGGACGGCGTTGCCCTTCTTTGCCGGCCTGGCAGGATCGGCGGCCCTGGTAGCCCTGTGGGCCACCCCCGCCTGGGCCCTGCTGGTGGTCTTGCCGTCGGTCATGGCGATGCTCAGGATCCTGCACCGGCCTGCCTAGCCTGGCTTGTGCATCGAGCTTCGAGGTCGGGCGTCGCAGAGGGCTCGAAGAGCCCGGCCCGCCGCCACCGGCGCTGCTCGAGCCGAAGCGCTCGCGCAGATTCCGGGCCCGGGAGGCCGTCGAACGGCT
>JALTMS010000082.1:1394-1906 GCA_027001345.1 Acidobacteriota bacterium
CCGAGTTCTTTCAGACGGCGATAGAGGTTGCTGCGGGCCAGACCCGCGATGTGGGCGACCTTGGTCATGCGCCCCTCGCAGCGAGTGATCAACTGCGTGAAGTAGATCCGATCGAAGTGCTCCCGGGCCGTGCGCCAGTCACCGCGCATCGCCAGCAGCAGATCACCGGTGGGCCGGTCGCTGACCTCCCGCATCTCCTCCGGGAGCAGGCCGGCGTGAAGAATCGCGCCGTCGCTCAGCGCGATGGCGCGCTCGACGATGTGGTTCAGCTCTCTGACGTTTCCCGGCCAGGCATAGCCGAGCAGGAGGCGAGCGGCTTCCACGTCGATCCCGCGGAAGGCTCGGCCGAGTTCCCGGGCGACCCGGCGTGCGACGTGGAGTACGAGAGGGAAGATGTCGGAGGGGCGCTCCCGGAGGGCCGGGATCCGCACCACCGCTCCGGACAGCCGGTAGAGCAGGTCGTGGCGAAACTCGCCCTCGCGGGCCAGCTCGCCGAGGGGCCGGTGGCTGGC
>JALTMS010000083.1 GCA_027001345.1 Acidobacteriota bacterium
CGCTCAGGCCGGGCTGGTACGGGGCCTTCGAGCCGGAGAGGAGCCCGTGCGCGTCGTAGCTCATCCGCCAGACCCACTCCCCGGCGCCTGCCTCGTCCCCGAGGCCGGTCCAGTCGATCTCCTGGCGGATCCCCGAGGGGCGGCCGCCCTGACCCTTGTAGACCCACTGGCGGGCTCCGAGCCAGTGGCCGTCCTGGTAGGAGATCGCCGTGGTCAGCTTCCCGAAGGGGCTGTTCGACGGCTCCTGCCCCTCGAGACAGGCATCGCCCGCCTCGGAGCCGGCGCAGAGGTCCTCGTCGTAGCGGTTGTCCAGCAGCAGCTCCTCCGAGCGCCGGCCGACGAACAGGTCGTCGATGACCACCCCGGTCCCGATCCCGGTCGAGTCGGTGTCTCCCCGGGTGAAGACGACATACAGCGTCACCGAGGGGTCGGGCCCTGCCGCCTCCCACTCCTCGCGGGAGAACAGCTCCCCGAGCCTCACCGGCGCCGAGCGGCGCCAGCGGGCCCACGAGGCCTGGGCCTCGCTCAGGGTGAGCACCACCCGCCGGCCGCTGACGTCGTCGCCCGTGCCGAGGACGAGCCAGACGGAGAGTTCATCCCGAGAGCCGTCCCCGAGAGTCCCGCTCTCCCGCACCTGACGCCAGAGCTTGAACTCGACACGATCGTCCCGGCCGACGCCCGAGATCACCTGCCGTACCGCCTGGGCGCCGGCGGGGGCGTCCTCGTAGGTGCAGCCGTCGCCGAGGTAGAGCGCCCCGCTCCCGCCGCCCACGGGAGGAGCGGGAACGCACCCCAACTCGGCGTAGGAGACCTGCTGCCAGAGCGTCTCCCCGGCGACGAAGTGGTCGCCCGTGATCGCCCCCTCCTCCCAGCCGTCGCTCGCCAGGGAGGCCTCGAACGACCCTGCCGCGCCGAGCCGGTCGTCGTCGGTCGCCTGGGGACTCGACGGCGTGCCGAGCAGCCTCTTCGTCCACAGCAGCCGGCCCGCCGCATCGTACCTGTTCTCGAAGAAGTACCCGTGCTCCAGGCCCCGCGCGTCCTGCCACCCCAGCAGGTTGCCCCAGACGTCGTACCCGTAGGAACTCCAATCGGCCGAGCACTTCCCTCCCCCGCAGCCCCTGTTCTCCTTCTCGGGGATATCGCTCGACTCCAGGTGGCCCACGGCGTCGTACCGGAACTCCCGCACCTGACCCTCGGGGATCGTCCTCTGGCGCCAGGCTGTGAACGGGTCGCTCGGAAGCTGGTCGACCAAGTTGACCTTGATGAGCTTCCCGAGGGGATCGTAGCGGTACTCGGCATCGGCCCCCTCCGGCGGCGAGTCGACGAGCACGAGCCGACCGAGCCCGTCCTTGTAGTAGCGGGTCGTGGCCGCCTCCTCGGGGCCGCCGATGCTCGTTCGCACCTGGACTGTCGCCTCCTCGTGGGGACCGCAGTAGCTCTTCTCGACGAACGAGCCGTCCGCCACGACGACCTGCCGGACCCGGCCAAGACCGTCGGGCACCGCGTGGAGGGGATTGTCGGGATCGGGAGACCCGGGAGGGCCGTAGAAGGTCACCGTCCCCCACGCGCGACCGTCCCTCTGGGGAATGCCCTCCACCCGGTAGCTCTCCGTCCCGTCGCCATCTGGATCGCCGTCGGTCCAGGTGATCTTCGGGGCGCTGCTGTACTCGCTTTCGGTCATCCACTCCGAGACGAAGATCACTCGGCCGAGCTGATCGTAACGGATGACCTGCAGCGCCAGCTCGCCGCTCGGCAACGCCTTGCGCCGCTCGATCGTCCGCCCGAGACCGTCGTAGGTCTCCTCGACGTAGGTTTGCCCGTGATCCGACGGGTCGAAGTGATCGCCCGGCTGCCCGGAGCGGATCACCCGCGTGTGCTCGAGGTCGGGGTAGACCACGTCCGTTGG
>JALTMS010000084.1:0-1446 GCA_027001345.1 Acidobacteriota bacterium
GGAAGGCTACCGCCACCTGGCGGGAGGTCTCGAGCGACTCAAGACCCTCTGGCGAGCCATCGAGCGCTACCCGCGGCTCCGCGAATCCCAGGCCCTCGGCCGACGCCGGCGCAACCTCGAAACCCTGCTCGACCGCTTTTCCCGGGCCGAGCCCTACACCGTCGAGGCTTACCTTCCCACCCGGGCGGCCCTGGCCCGGGCTTACGGCGTGGCCAAGTTCAACTTTTTCCGGATGCTGGCCTACGTGGGCGAGGACCTGCTCGCCGGCCGGGACGACAGCGCCGAGCTGATCGACGAGGTCGCCGCCCTCGGCCGCCAGTCCGCCGCGGCACTGATCGCCGAGGACGTGCTGCGCTCGGTGGCCTGCGACGGTGCGCTCGACGAGGGCCTGCGGCGACGGGCGACGGAGATTCTCGCCGCCCTGTGGGATCAGCGCGCGACTCACTCCCTGGCCGACTTCGCACCCCTGCTCGATTCGGCCTGGCGCGCCAAGGCATGCGTCGAGATCTGCTACGGCACCCTGGCCGGCGTCAGCGAGGTGTTGCAGATGTCCGCCGCCGGCATCGATCCACGCTTCATCGAGTACTTCAGCAGCCAGGCCCTGAGCAAGGAAGAACACGACGCCTTCGAGGAGTTTCTCTTCAACGCCACCTACGAGGAACTGACCCGGATGCGGCGCTTCATGAAGGACAGCGGCCGCGACTCCCTCGAGCCGGCGGAAGTCGCGCGCATCTTCTCTGTGCCCCCGGAGCGGCTGCACCGCACCACGGCCACCTCCGAGGACATGTTCTTCACCTTCCGCGAGCGCGAGATGTGGGCTCGGGTCCGTCAGCTCCGGGAAGAGGACGGCCCCAAGAAGACCGCCGAGGAGTACGTGATGATCTACGTCCTGGGGGGACGGGACGATCCGGAAGGCTGATGCACACTCCACTGCGAACCGACTCCCTGGCAGGACGCCTGCTGCTCGTCGCCCTGGCCGGCACCGGCCTGCTGCTGCTGGCCCACGCCTGGAGCTATTTCTTTCTCACTGACGACGCCTTCATTTCCTTCCGCTACGCCCGCAACCTGGCCCACGGCTACGGCCTGGTCTTCAACCCGGGCCACGAGGCGGTGGAGGGCTACACCAACTTCCTCTGGGTGCTGCTGCTGGCCGTGCTCGACGCCCTCGGCCTGCGCCCCGAAAGCGCCGCCCCCTGGCTCTCGCTGACCGCCACCGTGGGCCTGTGGGCCGTCGTGGCGCTCTACCCCCTGCGTGTGTCGCCGCCGCGCTTCCGCCCCTGGCTGATCGTGGTCCCGACCCTGCTGCTGGCCGTCACCCGCTCGGTGGCGGTGTGGTCCACCGGCGGCCTCGAAACGCGGCTGTTTTCGCTACTGGTCGTCGCCGGCGTCCTGCGGGCGGTGGTCGAGGTCCGCGAGAGTCTCGACGAACGGGCCGACCCACCCCTG
>JALTMS010000084.1:1456-1902 GCA_027001345.1 Acidobacteriota bacterium
CGCCCCCCCGGTCTGCTGGTCGCCGCGAGTACTGCCATTGCCGCAGCCCTCGTTCTCATCCGCCACCGTCGGCTGTGCCTGCGCCGGGCCGCGGCCTGGCTGCTGCTCTTCGCCACGCCGGTGGCGGCCCACTTTCTGTTCCGCCGGCTGTACTACGGCGCCTGGTTGCCCAACACCTACTACGCCAAGGTCGATCCCGGAGGCTGGTGGAGCATGGGCCTGGCGTACCTGGGAGTCTTCGCCCTCGAGTACGCCGCGTGGATCTGGCTGCCCTGGGTCTTGGCCGGGGTCATGGCGCTGCGCCGCGAGGGCCGGGGCTGGATCGCCCTGCTGCTGGCGGCGGCGATCGTACCCCACGCCCTGTACATCGCCCGCGTCGGTGGCGACCACTTCGAGTACCGCCCGCTGGACTTTTACTTTCCGCTGCTCTTTCTGCTGGTCTACGA
>JALTMS010000085.1:0-1511 GCA_027001345.1 Acidobacteriota bacterium
GAACAGCTGCTGCCCGCAGCTGTACGGACGTAGGCCATCGGCAAAAAAGCACTAGCGGAGGAAAGCGGATGAAGGGCGTCTCGATCACCGTCAGGAAAGCCACGGCCGCGGATCGCGACACCATCGTCGGGCACAACATCGCCATGGCCCATGAGACCGAGGGCGTTGAGCTCGAGCCCGACACGGTAATGCGCGGCGTGGAAGAACTCCTGAACCGGCCGGAGCGAGGATTCTACCTGCTGGCCGAAGTCGGGGGCAGCCCGGCCGGACAGGCCATGGTCACCTACGAGTGGAGCGACTGGCGATGCGCCGATTTCTGGTGGCTGCAATCGGTGTACGTCCGTCCCGAGTCGCGCGGCAAAGGGGTTTTCACGGCGCTTTTGTCCGAACTTGCAAAGGGGGCGAAAGAATCCGGAGCCTGCGGGCTGAGGTTGTACGTCCTGGAAGAAAACCGAGGGGCCCGTACCACATATGAGCACCTGGGAATGGCCCCGTCCCGCTACGTGATGTACGAGCACTCTCTAGATGGAGGTGAAGCGTGAGAACCGCCGTCATTCCGGCACTCGCGGTCGTTTTGCTCTGCTGCTCGTGCGGCAAGGCAGGTTTTTCGGAGAAAGCAGCAAACCCCAAGGCGGCCGAGGCCACCACCATGTGCCGCCGATGGTTGGACGGAGTTTCGAAAGACCGGAGGTCGGCCGGTGCCACAGACGTCCTGGAGGCATGCGCATCCCTCTTCACCGCACCAAGGCTCAAGCGGCTGCTGGCCCACCAGCAAGCCCTTCCGGCAGATCGCCGGGCGCCGCTGGTTGCAAAGGCATTCAAACAAACCTACTGCAAGTTACTGGAAGAACCACACCCTGCAATCTGCGATTCACCCTTTCCCTCGCACCCGCTCAGGCTCAGACAGGAGCTTTGGCTGCTCCTTTGGAAAGTGCTGGTCTACGAGCTGGGGGCCGAAAGGGCGGCGTCGATATACGGGCCCATGCTGCTTGCGGATCTCGGTCACCGCCCGATGATTTCCCTCGGAACACCGGGCGGGCTTGCGGCTGGCAGGATTGAGCCGGCGGAATTCAAGGACAAGGACGACGGCAAGGCCGGAGGAGACAAAAGAATCGAGGCAGGCAAACAGCCCGCCGGCACAAGCTCACGCCAGCAATAGCAGGCGGCCGGGGCCCGAATTTTTCACGTCGCCAAAACTGCCGCACGGTGATCGTTCAACCTTCGACTTCCGGTAATTCACTACTGAAAGCACGCCCGTACAGCTCAAGAAGAACGAGCCACAACGCCGCGATTATCGGCCCCAGCAGGATTCCAATTATGCCGAACAGGGCTATCCCTCCCAGCGTGGCGACGAGCACCGCAAGTTGCGGCAGGCGCGTGTCGCGACCGACCAGCTTGGGCCTCAGCACGTTGTCTAGAGAACCCACCACCAGGCCGCAGAAGCCGAGCAACAACAGGCCGGCAACCAACCTTCCCTGCACCATCAGCACTACCGAGGCGGGGAGGTAGAC
>JALTMS010000085.1:1521-1901 GCA_027001345.1 Acidobacteriota bacterium
GTGCAGCGCCGATTCCGGGAATCACCGAAAGCACCGCCATGCACGTAGCCCAGAACAGCGAGCTAGGTATTCCGGCGACGGCGAAGGCGATTCCGTTCAGGCCCCCCTGAAGCACGCCGAGAAGAAAGCAGGTCTTCAAAGTTGCCTTCGACACGGCCATGAATCTTTCCACGAGCCTGCGTTCGTCTTCCGTCGGCAGGGGAGAGTAATAGAACAGCCGGTCTATCATGTTCCTGCCGTCCACCAGGAAGAAAAAGACGGCGTATATGGTGACGAACATCATCAGCACCAGATTGGCCGCCTCCCTGGTGAAAACGGCGGCCGTTTCCACCACCTTGCCCCCTAGCGCCGAAGCGGCCTTGCTGGCCTGGGCGAGAAGC
>JALTMS010000086.1 GCA_027001345.1 Acidobacteriota bacterium
GCTCCCCCCAGGGGGCAGCAGTTCCGGGTGGTGGCGGCGCAGCCAGGCCATGATCTTCTTCCGGCCCTCGGAGGACTGGCGGCGGACGGTCACCTCGCTGATCTCGAGAGCCCGGGCGATCAGCGCCGCCGGAAGCTCTTCGATGTCGCGCAGCAGGAAGACCAGTCGCTCTCGCTCGCCGAGTTCTTCGGCCGCCGCCAGCAGCACCCGCCGGATCTCGGCGGCCTGCAGGCGCTGCTCGGGACCTGCTCCGGGCGCTCCCGCCAGGGGCCGCTCGGGCAGACCTTCCTCCCTTCGCGACGGAGCCCGCCTGAGGTGGGAGCGGGCCACGTTCAGGGTGATCCGGACCAGCCAGGGCTCCACCGGACGGGAAGGGTCGAAGTCCGCCAGAGCGCGGTAGAAGCGGAGAAAGGCCTCCTGGGCCACGTCTTCGGCGTCCTCTCGATGCCCCGTCACCCGCCGTGCCACGGCAAGCACCAGCCGGCCGTGCCGGGCGACGAGGGCGTCGAAGGCCGCCGGATCGCCGGCGCGGGCCTTTCGCAGTAGATCGCTGTCGGCGTCCACAGAGCCCTCCCCTCGCGGCCGCTTCACGTGCCCGGGGTTCGCGGATGACGCGGGATTATACTCGCCGTCCCGATTGCGGTGCCGCGGCGGGGCTGTCACCCTCGGCAGCCGACCGGGAGACGGAGAATCTCGATGATCGCAGGTCGTCTCGTCAATCGAGTGCTGGCAGCCGGCCTCCTGGCGGCCGGGCTCATGCTCGCCTCCTGTTCGCCGGGCGGCGCGTCGCCCTCCGTGATCCTGGTCACCGTCGATACCCTGCGAGCCGATCACGTGGGCCTGTCGGGAAGCGCCCCCCAGCCCACTCCGGCGATGGATCGGGTGGGGCTGGAAGGAGCCTGGGCGCCTCGGGCCGTGGCCCCCTTCGGCCGGACCACCCAGTCGGTGGGCACGATTCTCACCGGGCTCCACCCGCTGCACCACGGCGCCGATGGCCTGGGCATGGTGCTGCCCGACACCGTGACGACCCTGGCCGAAGCGTTCAGTGCGGCCGGCTACCGGACCGGTGCCTTCGTTTCCAACGTGAACCTCCGCTCGGGGCTGGGTTTCGAGCAGGGTTACGAGATCTTCTCCAACTCTCGCGCTCGCTGGAAGGGCGATTCGGCCCCTGCCCTGACCGGTGAGGCCCTGGCCTGGCTCGACTCCCTGCCTGCAAGCAAACCGTTTTTCCTCTGGGTCCACTACCTCGACCCCCACTGGCCCTATACGCCCCCGCGGGAATTCCTGCGTCGCACCGACCCCGAGGACGCCGGGGCGCCCGACATCTTTCGCCGGGTGGCCGAGGGGGAGCTGACCAAGGGCCAGGTGATCTTCTTTGCCGACCAGGTGATGGATGCCGGGCAGATCGAACGCACGCGGCGGGCCTACCAGGCGGAGGTGGTGGAAACGGATCGGGCGCTGGGGGCTCTGCTCGAAGGGCTCGAGCAAAGGAAGCTGCTCGACAGCTCGATCCTGATGTTGACCGCCGATCATGGGGAGGCGATGGGAGATCACCGCTACTGGTTCGCCCACGGCGAGTACCTCTACGACGACACCCTGCGTGTTCCCTGGGCTGTCCGGGCGCCGGGAATCGTCCCGGTGGGAACCCGCCTCGAGGGCCTGGTGCTGCTGGAGGACGTCGCGCCGACTCTCGCTCATCTCGCCGGAATCGACTTTCCCGCCCCCTGCGACGGCCTCGATCTGGCTCCTCTCCTCGGCCGCGGCGGCGTCCAGCAGGTCGAGCCGCGCTCCCAGATCCATCTCACCGACCACCACCTGGTTCACCCCGAGAATCCCAGGCGTCCGGTCCCGGGGCGCCCCGGCCGCTGGTGGGCCCTGCGCCGCGGGCTCTGGAAGGTGA
>JALTMS010000087.1 GCA_027001345.1 Acidobacteriota bacterium
GCACACTCCGGCGCCAGCGCCGAGAGTGTCCTCCTCGTGCAGCACCAGATCGTGTTCCTCGCCGCTGAGGACCACGGCGATGCCGCCCTTGGCCTGACCGCTGCTCGAGTCCTCCGGTCGGTCCTTGGTCGCCACCCCCACCCGAGCCCCCACCTCGGCGGCTGCCAGCGCAGCCCGCAGGCCCGCGACGCCGGCACCAATGACCAGCACGTCGAACCTCGCCTCCATCGACCGCTCTCCTCGCGCGAGCCTGCGCCGACGCAAGCGTAGCCCGGATCCCCCGCACCGCCTACACCCCGACCGGCCCCCCCTCTCCCACGGGGTTCTCCGTTCGGGACGGGTTGTGTCCTATAATCGCCCGGGAGCGAAAGTGCCTGGCCCGTGGCGACGCACTGAGGAGGGTTCACCATGATGGACGATCAGCAGAAGAGCGGCGGTGAGCAGCAGCAGTCTCTCAATTCGGCCGAAGAAGATCAGCGGGCCGAGGAACTGCGCTACGAAGGACCGATCACTTTCGACGACGACGAATTCGACGACGACGACGGCGCTCCGGCCCGACGCACCTTCCTGACCACGGCCATCATCTTCGCAGCGGTGGTGGTGATCGTCGGTTCGGCCCTCTGGCTGCGCTCGCGCTCGGCCGAGCCTTCCGACGCCCTGGCCGGGCTCGGCGGCATGGCGCCTCCACCCGCGGCGACCGAAAGCCCGGTCCTCGATGGCGATCCCCTCGATCCAGCTCCGAGCCAAGCTCTTCCCGCGACCCCCGATGCGGGAGAGACCGAGGCGGCGAGCCTCGACTACCGAGCCGTTCCCGACACGCCCGAGCAGATCGAGCCGACCTATGCCCCCCCCGCCGAGCCGGAGCCGGTGGCCCCGACCATCGAGCGTCCCGCGCCGCGACCGGCGGCCCTCAGCGGCACCGACACCATCCCCTCGGGAGCCGGTGCCGATCCTGCCGAAATGGCGCGCCTGGCTCGCGATGGACGGGTACGCGACGCGGCGGCCATGGGTGCGACCATCGTCCGCTCCGGCAACCCCTCCCAGTGGACCTTGCAGGTGCTGCTGGCCTGTCAGCCCGAGACCGTCTCCCGCGCCTTCCAGAAGGTGCGGGACCCCGACTTGCGGGTCTATCCCACCGTCTACAAGGGCAAGAACTGCTACCGCCTGTGCTGGGGCCAGTTCGCCAGTGCGTCCCGGGCCCGGGACGCCGCCGCCACGGTCCCCGAGTATTTCCGCGACGGTGGCAAGCCCCGGCCCGTCTCCAACGCCCAGATCGCCCCCTGAGCGGGTGATCCGCCCTCCGACTCCCGGGCAGCGAGCGGTATGGCGAGCGGCCCGGTGGGACGGCATATTCGCCGATGTGACCATCCTCTTCCGCTTGCTCGTCCTGCTCGCGGCCCTGCTCGCGGCGAGCCCGGCCTGGGGTGACGTACTGCACCTGGTGGGCGGTGGCAGCGTTCGCGTCGGACAGTGGTGGGAAGAGGACGGCACGGTCTACTACCAGACCGACGCAGGGGTGATCGGTATTCCCCGGCAGGATGTCCTGAGCATCGAAGCCGATCCCTCGGACACCAACCCCCACCTGAAGGCCGCCGGGCGCCCGCCGAGCCGACAGTCCCCAGCCGCCGCCTCGGAAGGAGCTTCCACCGCGGCGAAGCCCGCGCTCGCCAGTCGCGAGGAACTGAGCACCTCGATCGACCGGCTCGAAACCGAACTGCGCCGTTCGGGCAGTACCCGACTCTCCGAACGCCTGGCCCGGGCGGTGGCCGATCTCCACGTGCTGCGAGCCCGGACCTACGCCCGCGCCGGCGAGACGGATCAGGCCATCGCCGACTACGAGGCCGCGCTGGCCGGAGTCGGCGATGGCCTGATCCGTCTCGCCGGCGCGGGCGTAGGT
>JALTMS010000088.1 GCA_027001345.1 Acidobacteriota bacterium
TGTGGCAAGCGACACCGGTGACCGGCACTCCGTTGGTGTCGGTCGCATTGGGAGCCGTAAAGCAGTGGCCCAATGCCATCGCCTGTCGTTGCCCGCTTTTGCGCATCGCCCACACATTGATACGCCAATCGATGTTCTTCGTCAGACTCCCCTCGAATTCCGTGTCGAGTTCCTGCACGCGGATGGCGAAGTCCTGCCCTACGGTCCGGTCTTCCTTCATGTCGCGGAAATCGGCCGGAGCCGGAGGCAGCGGGTCGGGCGGCTGCTTGTCGAAATCGACGAAGGCGTCGAGCGGGTCGCGGTCGAGACGGCGCAAATAGCGGTCATACTCGATGTCGGCCGAGATCGCGGGCCCGATGTAGCGCAGGTCGACATCGGTCGCGTCGCGATCGAGCCCCGTGATTGTCAGATCGAGTGTCCGCACGCCGTCGCTGGCGATTCGATCGATATCCCAAAAGAGAAACGACTGGAGATCCTGATACTCCCCGACCTTCGTCGGGCTCCCGGTGAACGTGCTGTGCCACCAACCGAGACGCACCACTGTCGGCCAGGGTGGCGGTGCCGGCGGCGACGTCGTCCAAAGGACACCCGGCTCCCTCGGCACCTGGTCAGGAGGTGGCATCTCCTCGAGCCCTGGAGGTATAGCCGGTTCCGTGGGAGGAACAGTTTCCGGATCTGCCGCCGTCGGCACGGAAAAAGGCCGAAGCTCCCACTGACCGGGAACCGAACGGCGCGGCGGAGTCGAGTCGTTCGACTGAGGGGCGAAGGAAGAGGGCAGGGCGGGAGGACGAGAGGCGACCCGAAGAGGCTTCCAGGTGTCGATCGGCTCCGACGACAATCGTGCCGGTAGAGGCGGTTCCGCGTAGGGAATGCCAAGCGAAACGCCTGGACGCTCGCCCAGCGGGCCGCCTGGTTGCGCCCGCGCGCATGTCGACCCTGCCAGACAGAGCAGGATCGCCAGTAGCGCGGTCGTTCGAGACACCATGGTCAAGGCCGTTCGCGAAGGTGGTTGGGAATCACCGGTTCTTCCGAACACAGGCGAGGCCGAGCTCGGCAATAGAGCCTCTGTGCCCCATAGGCCACGTATGACGTTATTCTGTCACCGCAGGAGGGCTCCCGGGCGGTTTTGGGAGGGATGATCGGTTCCATGGATCCGGGTATGGCACTGAGTGCATCGCGTGTAGAGGATGGGTCGCTGGAAGGTATTGCCATCGATATCGGACGTTCCAATTCCGAAGTGGTCGGAGGGCGGGGCTCGGTGCCCCGAATGGCATCGGAGGCAGAGAAACGCTGGAGGTTGGTGCAGCAAGTTATTCGCCACGGTCCCATGGGGGTTGTGGCAGATCGTGCAGTCCTCTTCGACAGGAGCGTGCTGGTAGACGAAGGGCCCCTGCTTGTCCGCGTGACATTTGTAGCACGTGAGGTTGACTGTTTCCGCCTTGAGGTTTCCATCCGATTGACCGTGCGCATCGTGGCAGTCGGAGCAGGTCATCTTGCCCTCTTTCATCGGGTGATGGGAAGGCAACTGCATCATGGCTGCCATTTTCGTGTGACACTGAAGACAAGCTCCAGGCTCGTCGACCGCCATCGGAAGCCGCTGAGCACGACGCACCGACGTATGGGAGAGATTCGCCAGCGGCTGTACGTGAGACCTGGGGTGAGGGTTGTGGCAGTCGGTGCAGGCTACGCCGACCTGGTCGTGAATCGAAGCATGCCACGACATCGTCGGCGTATCCTGGTGACACTCCAGGCAGAGATCCCGCCTTGCATAGGCCAAGAGCGTTCCATGCGGATTATGACAGGTGGAGCAGTCGAAACCGTACTTGCCTCGCACCTGGTGAGGATGCGCGATGCGTTCCAAGTCCTGTTTCTCCTGGTGGCATCCATA
>JALTMS010000089.1 GCA_027001345.1 Acidobacteriota bacterium
CCCGCGCGCCGGCACCCAGATCGATCGCTTCCCGCCGCCGGGCGCCTGCGGGTGCTGGCCGTCGCCCGGCGGCGGGAAGCGATCGATCTGGGTGCCGGCGCGCGGGTCAGCGCCGACCCGGCGCTTTCGGCAGCCGGAGCCGTGCTGGTGATCAATCGTCTCGGTTTCGACAATCTCCAGCGCCTCGACCCGGGACGGGATTTCGCCACCGCCTGGCAGCAACGGGTCGGTGAGGGCGCCAATCCCCACGACGCCCTGGTGCTCGGTGAGCGGGGCTTCGTCACCCGCTACGAGCCCCCTTTCAGCGACCTGGCGCTCTTCGATCCGGCCAACGGAGAGATCGCCGCGAGTCTGCCCCTCGAAGAACTGGCGGAGAACGAAGACGGCTATCCCCGGCCCGATCGCCTGGCCCTGGCCGGGGGCAAGCTCTTCGTCGGCTTGCAGGACATCGACCGCACCTTCACCCGCTACGCCGACGGCAAGCTGGCGGTGGTCGATCCCGCGACCCTCAGCCTCGAAGGCGCCGTGGTGCTGCCCGGCCGCAACCCGGGCCGGATCATCGTCGCCCGCGAGGAGGGGCGGGAAAAGCTCTTCGTGGCTCTGGCGGGGATTTTCCCCGGGCTGCTGCCCCAGGAGCTTTCCGGCGGAGTGGCGGTGGTGGACGTGGCCGGTCGCGTCTTCGAGCGCTGGGCCCTGGACGATGACGTGGCGGGGGGCAACGTGGCCGACCTGGCGCTGGTTTCCGATCGCCTGGCTTACGCGCTGGTCTCCGACGCCGACTACGTGCACCGGGTGCTGGCCTTCGATCCAGCCTCCGGCACGGTGCTGCGCACGGTGCTCGAGACCCGCGACTTCGTACCCGCCATCGCCCTGTCCGGTGGTGGTGTGCTGGCCGTGCCGGACCGCGACTATCGCAATCCGGGGCTCTGCTTCTACCTCGTGCCGCGTGTGGACGGCGAGCAGGTCGAGACCGGTCTCGGCTGCCTGTCCGTCCCGCTTCCGCCGGCGGCCCTGGTGGCCCTGGACTGATCGCCTGCCGGGCGGCGTGCAACGCCGTGGGGCACAATCGCCGTCTGGAGGCAGGAGATGAACAAGAAAGTGCTGCTGCGCGCCTGCGCCCTGGCCAGCGTCCTGGGCCTGGTGGCGGTGGGTCTCGCCGCGGCTCCGGGTCTGGGCGAGCTGCGCCTCGATGGGGCTGCGCTGCAGGCGGTCGTGGCGGGCAACCTTCCCGGTCCGATGCAGGTGACGATTCCGGCCATGGGACAGGCCGAGCTTCGGCTGATCGCGCCCCGTACCCTGCGCCTGGTCCGCGGCGGGATCGAGGGTCGTTTCGGTGTGCGGGTCGATGCCTTCGGTCTCGAGGGCAGCGTCGATCTGCGCTACGAACCGAAGGTGCTGCGCGAGCAGGGGATCATCCGGCTCGAGGCCGTCCGGGCCCAGGCCGAGGGCATGCTCTCGATGCTGCCCGATCTGGCTTCCCTGCTGCCGCCGGTGGATCTGCCCCGGGTGCTCGAGTGGCCCGCGCCGACCCCCGAGGCGCCCCGGGTGAGGATGCGGCTCTACCTGCAAGAGGTGCGTATCGCCGACGAGGCGATGGTGATTCGTTTTTCTCTGCTGGCCCGGCCCCTCGAGGGACGGTAGTCGCGCCGCTTCGATAACGGTATATCCACGGCCATGCAGAGTTCCTGGCGCTGGCTGGCGGTCTGTCTGGCTGCGGCCCTGCCCCCGTTCGCCGCCGGGGCGGTGGTCGATCCGGCCCTCGACACTGCCCTGGCTGATGCACCGGCCGGGCAGCGGCTGCCGGTGACGGTGATCCTTGCCGAGCAGGTCGATCACGAGGAGCTGGCCCGGGTGGCTGCCGGTGCCCGGCCGGTGCATCAGCCAGGGC
>JALTMS010000090.1 GCA_027001345.1 Acidobacteriota bacterium
GGATGGGCGATGGGAAGTCGGAGCGCCCGATAGTAGCGAGGAGGCCGGGGAACCCTCTCCAGGGGACCCGGCGGAGCCAAGCGGGCGCCGGAAGTCAGAGCCGCTGAAGGGAACGACCATGGCGACATCGAGAACCGATACGGTCTCACCGAAACTGCAGCGGATAGCGGAACTGGCGAGGGAGGCACCGCACATGGTGTTCACGACGCTCGCCCACCACATCGACATCGACCTCCTGCTCGAAGCCTATCTGCTCTTGCCGCACGCTGACCATCCGCAGGGAGGCCTGAAACTCCGGACACTGTCGTCTGGTGTGGGCACTCCCAGTGAGGAGGTCAGACAGCATGGCAAGCAAGAGGAAGGACGCTGTCAGCAAGCGTGGCAGCTATCGACGCTACACGGCAAAGCAGCGTAGAGATGCCGTGGCCGATGCCAGGAAACTCGGCGTTGGTGCTGCGGCAGCCAAGCACGGCATTCCCGTTTCAACTCTGGGCGGCTGGCGCAGGCAGGAGCAGCGGGAGGCCGAGCCGTCAGCTGAGGCAACCCGCGCTGCAGGCAACGTGTCTACAGTCGTTGCGGCAGCTCAAGAGCCTGCCAAGCGCACGGTGGCCAAGAGCTACACCCCGTCGCAGAAGGCCCAGATTCTCGAGTACGCTGCCAGCAAGGGCGTCACTGCGGCGCACCGCAAGTACAAGGTGAGCCGCTTCTCGATCTACGCCTGGCAGCGGCAGGTGCGGCGCGCAGCCGAGGGCAAGGGGCCCTCACCTACGGCAGGCCCCGCCCCCGCGGACATCGAGGCCCAACGGGACCGCGAGATCCTCGATGAGTGGCATCGGCACCCTGGCCTGGGGCCGAGCCAGATCCGCAATCAGCTACGCCGAAAGAGCATCAAGGTCTCGCTGCAAACGGTGCGTCGCGTCATGGAAGACGCCGGCTACCGCCCCCCCAAGGTCAAGCGACAGGGGCACGACGAGCGCTTCGAGGCCGTGCGCCCCAATCACCTGTGGCACCTGGACTACGTTCACCGCTTCATCAACCGCACCGGCGTCCACACCCTCATCCTGCTCGATGACTTCAGCCGATTCGTGGTGGGTCACCGCATCGACGACGCCGAGCGGGCAGACCTGGTCATCGAGGTCTTCGAGCAGGCCGTGCGCCGCTACGGCAAGCCCGAGATGGTGATCCACGACAAGGGGGCGGCCTTCTGGTCCTGGCGGGGCATCTCCCGCTTCACGGCGCTGCTCACCGAGCTCGGGGTCGACCAGATCGTTGCAAAGCACAAGCAGTGGAATGGCAAGCTGGAAGTCTTCAACGCCAACCTGGCCAAGGAGCTATTCGACCAGCAGCGCTTCTACAACCTGGCTGAGATGCGGCGACGTCTTGAGGCCCATCTGTACTGGTACAACCACCAGCGTACCAGCCACGCCCTGGGTGGGCTGCTCGTTCCAGCGGACCGTTTCTACGGACGCGCCGACGAGGTCCTGGCCCGCATCGAGGCAGGCGCTGGCCGTGAGGGGCTCGATGCCCTGGACCTGCGTGACCGGCACCTCGAGCTCTTCAAGGTTGCCAGCCAGGGGGGCGTGCCCGAAGTCTGGCTCATGGGGCAAAAGATCCTGACCATCAAAAAGGAGTAGGGCGGTCTCGTGCCAGTTGGGGTAAAGAGGGAGTAGCTAAACAACCTCGAGCCCCGACAAACACGAGACCATGCCTTCCCTCGTAGCCGATTCTCACGTCTCTGTCTCCCCAAATCTGCTCGCTGCCCTGCTCCTGGCTTCTGGGGCATCCCTGCGCGACCTCGGACTTCCCCACCCCAGCGTGAAGAAGATCCTCGCGGCCGCCGGCGCCACCCGCAGCCGCGCCTACGAGCTGAAGGCGAATCTGTTGGCT
>JALTMS010000091.1:0-4868 GCA_027001345.1 Acidobacteriota bacterium
CGACCTCCAGGCGGCCGTCGCATCTGTGCTCGAACAAGCTCCGGTGGTGCTCGAGCCGGGCACGGAAGCGCTGCTCGTGCTCGGGGGAAACAGTGAAGTGAACCCGGGCGGTGCCGTGCGCATCGGGCACCTCCTCGAGGGTCGCGACCAGGTGTTCGTCGAAGGCGGTTCTCAGATGGTCGCGGTAACGGTGGAAGGGAACCAGACCCTTGGGCATCTGCCCGTAGCCGAGACCTTCGGTGCCGAGCAGGGCATCGACCAGCCGCTGCAAGTCCGGGGGACCACCGTCTCCGATGCCTGCCGCGCGACGCAGATCGGCAGCAAAGGGGAACTGATCGAGATGCTCGGCCAGGCGCTGCGCCGCCGCGAGGGCCGACGGCTCCCGCGATCCCGTGCGGTAGGCCTCGAGCGCCTGGAACATCCGGCTCGCTGCCCCCGATGCCGGCACGAAGCGCTCGAGCCGACCGTCCCGGCGAGCCCTGCGAAAGCGGTCGAGGAGGCGGGATTCATCCTCCGGGGACAGGCGCATGATCCCGTCCCCCACGGTTGCTGGACGCAGGATGCGGGCCGGGGGCGGAGGATCGCGCAGCAGGGCGAGTTGCCGCCGCGCCTCGTCGGGCGAGATGCCCCGACTGGCCAGGTGCTCGAGATCCGCGGGGCTCAGCATCACGTCGTACCATCCCTCAACAGGTGGGCCACCTCGGTCAGCGATCTCCCGCGCGCATCCTTGTCGGATAGTTGCGGCCGGGCGACCGGCCAGTCGATGGCGAGCTGCGGATCGTCCCAGGCGACGGTGATCTCGTCATCCGGATGGTAGTAGTCGGTGCACTTGTACTGCACCTCGGCTACCTCGCTCAGGGTGCAGAACCCGTGGGCGAAGCCGGGCGGGATGTAGAGCTGGCGGCAATTCTCGGCAGACAGCCGGACACCGACCCACCGTCCGAAGCCAGGTGAAGAAGGGTCGATGTCCACCGCCACATCGAAGATCTCGCCCTGACTGACACGGACGAGCTTGCCCTGGGGATGGCGCAACTGGGCGTGCAGGCCCCGCAGCACGGAACCCTCGGAGCGGGAGTGATTGTCCTGGACGAATTCGGCCTCGATCCCGGCCTGTCGATAGCGTCGGCGGTGATAGGACTCGAAGAAGAAGCCGCGGCCATCCCGGTGGACCCGCGGCTCGACCAGCAGCACGCCTGGCAGCTCAGTCGGCGAGACTCTCATGGAATTCCGGCTCCTCTTCGACGATCTGCCGCAGGTAGTCCGCGTATGCCCCTGATCGCATCTCGTCTGCCAGCCGCGCAAGCTGTCGGTCGTCGATGAACTTCATCTTGAACGCCACCTCCTCGAGGCAGGCGACCTTCATCCCCTGCCGCTCCTCGATCGCCTGAACGAAGTTGGCGGCCTGAAGCAGGGAAGCGTGGGTTCCCGTGTCGAGCCAGGCAATGCCCCGCCCGAGACGCTCGACGTGCAATTCTCCCCAGTCCAGATAGGCTCGATTGACGTCGGTGATCTCGAGTTCTCCGCGTTCCGAGGGTTCGAGTCCGGCGGCGATGTCGATCACCCGGTTGTCGTAGAAGTAGAGTCCCGTCACCGCCCAGTTGGAACGCGGACGAGGAGGCTTTTCCTCGAGGCTCTCGGCGCGCCCCTGGGCATCGAAACCCACCACACCGTAGCGTTCCGGATCACGTACCGAGTAGGCGAACACCGTCGCACCCCGCGTGCGCTCGGCGGCCGCACGCAGGTACCGCGGCAGTCCATGGCCGAAGAAGATATTGTCGCCCAGGGCGAGAGCCACCCGATCGGAGCCGACGAAAGAAGCGCCGATGAGAAAGGCCTGGGCCAGTCCCTCCGGCTTTTCCTGCACGGCGTAAGAGATCCGGATGCCGAGCCGGTGACCGTCACCGAGCAGACGCTCGAAAAGCTGCCGGTCAAAGGGAGTCGTGATGATGAGGATCTCGCGGATCTTGGCGAGCATCAGCAGCGACAGTGGATGGTAGATCATCGGCTTGTCGTAGACCGGAAGTAGCTGCTTGCTCACCGCCCGAGTCACCGGGTACAGACGCGTTCCCGACCCTCCGGCGAGAATGATGCCCTTCATCGCTCCACCGCCCTTCGTGGGCCGCCATCCACGGACGCCTCCCGTGGGCTCGGACCCGAACCGGTACAAGCAGAAAAATAGGGCCCCGGGGCCCTGCGGAGCAAGACGGTCACTATCGAAACTTCGATGCGGCCAGGGCGAGGGCGGCCCGTCCCTCCTCCTCGAGAGCCTCGTCCAGCGGCCAGGTCAGGCTCCGCCGCACCTGGTCGAGCAGCACCCGATCGACCCCGGAACCCTGCCCGGCGCGCGCCTCCAGGCGGCGGATCAGCAGCCCCGCGCCCCCAGGGAGGGCCCACAGCCAGCGCTCGATCCAGGGCCAGCGCGGTGGCCGAGGACGCTGGCGGAGGGCCAGAGCCTCGAGCTGCTCGACCGGCGCGAGGGCATCGACCAGTCCCCACCGCGCGGCCAGCTTCGGGGGGACGAGCGCCCCCGAACGCATCACCTCCCAGGCCAGGGTCGGCCCCAGCCGGCGAGAAAGGCGGACGCTCCCGCCCCAGACCGGCATCCTCCAGCCCTCCACGGGCAGGAAGCCCACACCGGCCGAGGAGTGGGCCATGACCCGTGCGGAACAGGCCAGGGCCAGCTCGAAACCGGCACCGAGAGCGGGGGCCCCGAGGCAAGCCACGGTGGGAAAGGGCAGTGCGGCCAGACGCTCGAGAGCCCGGCGGCCGCGATGTACCCACTGCTCGAAACGAACGGGATCCCCAGCCAGCGACTGGCTGTCGGGTCCGGAGACGAGAAACGCGGATTTCGACTCGGAGAGCAGCAGCAAGCGCTCGACGCCGCTGAGGGTGGCGAGCGTGTCGAGAGCGACTTCCAGTTCCTCGAGCAGCTCACTGCCGGCTGTCGGAGCCTTGCCGACGGCGGCGCAAAAGGTGATCCGGGCCACCGGCGAGGAGAGATCCACGTCGAGAGGGGTCATCGACCCTCCGGCGGGCTCAAGGCTTGCCGCTCGTCGCCCCGTCGATGATGCGCCGGACCGCGGAGACATCGAGCCCCATCTCCTCGGCGATCTCGACCTGCCGGCGAGCCTCGTCGAGCCGTCCGGCCCGGGCGAGAGTCGTGGCGTAGCCGAAGTGGTAGTCTCGATTGGAAGGCTCGAGATCGACCGCACGGCCCATGTACTCGACGGCCTTGTCCCGCTGCCCGGTCTGGAGATACAGCGCGCCCATTCTCGCCGCCAGCGGGGCATCGTCTCCGCGCTGCTCGGCGAGTCGCTCGAGAAACTCGAGAGACTTCTTCAACTGCCCCTGGCGTTGGTAGAGATCGGCCAGTCCCTTGAGCACCCGCTGATCCCGCGGCGCGATCTCGAAGGCCTGCTCGAGGAATCCCACGCCCTCGGCACGCTTGCCCGAGTTGTAGAGCAGAACACCGAGGTTGAAGAAGGCGCGCGGATTCGACTTGTCGAAGGTCACCGACTTGCGCAGTAGTTCTTCGGCGCGACGAACGTTGCCCTGCCGCCAGCGGGCAAAACCCGCCACGGAATAGCCCTCGGCGCGGATCTTGCGGTTGGCCAGGGGTGAGACCGCAGCCGCCAGTCCCTGGCGCACCGCCTCATCGAAGAGTTCCGCACGCAACATGCCCTTGGCATAGAGCAGCAATACCTCGGGCTCCTCCGGCGCAGCCACCGCGGCGCGCGTGAGCACTGCCAGGCCTTCATCGGAACGTCCGGCCTTGACCAGCGCCAGACCGTAGCGAGCCAGAAGCTGGTGATCCTCCGGTGCCTGCTGCACCCTGGCCGAGAGTTCCGCCAGGTGGGCCCGAATGGCCTCCGCAGTGCCGGCCTCGTCGCCGACGCGAGCCATGTGGCCCACGGGTTGAGTCGGTGGAGTGGTTTGGGCGAAAACGAAGGCGAGCGGAAAGATTGCGAACAAGCTCGAAAGCAGCCCCGCCCGGTGAAACGATCGTGGAGGAAGTTGACTTTCCATGCTGATCATCTCTCCCTGTCTTTCCCCATCGATCTTACCTTTACTTTCGGGCTTGTCACGCCCGAGCTATCCCGTCTCGCCCTCTCCTCCACGGGTCAGAGCGTACTGCTCGAGCTTCTTGTAGAGGTTGGAGCGGGGCGTTCCCACCGCCTGGGCGGTGCGGGTGATGTTCCACTCGTGCTCCTCGAGCTTGCGCTGAAGGTAGGCCTTCTCCGCCCGTTCCTTGAATTCTCTCAAGCTGGGCGCATCGAACAGGGCATCGGCCGCAGGAGCGTCCGTCGCCGCAACCCGGGGAAGATCCGCCGCATCGATTTCTCCCGCCGGACCGAGGATCAGAACCCGCTCGAGGTAGTTGCGCAGTTCGCGCACATTACCCGGCCAGGGCCTGGCCGCCAGAGCTTCCATCGCTGCAGGCGTCATCCGGCGCGGACGGAAATTGTTCTCCTTGCAGATCAGCGCGACGAGGTGATCGACGAGAAGTGGGATGTCGTCGCGACGTTCCCTCAGCGGTGGCAGGTGTATCGGCAGCACGCTGAGCCGGTAGAAAAGATCCTCGCGAAAGCGACCGGCTGCGATCTCCTCGCGCAACGACTTGTTGGTCGCCGCAATCACCCGCACATCGACACGCATCGGCCGGCCCGCGCCCACCGGCTCGATCTCGCCGTCCTGCAGAGCGCGCAGGACCTTGGCCTGGGTCTTGAGCGACATGTCGCCGATCTCGTCGAGGAAGATCGTGCCGGAATGGGCCCTGGCGAAGCGACCTTTCTGGCGCGCGGTGGCCCCGGTGAACGCACCCTTTTCGTGGCCGAAAAGTTCGGACTCGATCAGATCGTCGGGAATCG
>JALTMS010000091.1:4878-7804 GCA_027001345.1 Acidobacteriota bacterium
TTGACCCGCACGAAGGGCCGGTCCCGCCGATCGGAGGCCTGGTGGATCGCCCGGGCAACGAGTTCCTTGCCGGTTCCCGACTCACCGGTGATCAGCACGGTCGCCTGGGTTGGACCGGCCCTGCGGATCATCTCGCGCACCTGGCGGATCGGCCCACTCTCGCCAACCATGCGCCAGCGCTCTTCTTCGTTCTCGCTGCGTGCTCGCACCTCCTCGCGCAGACGCGAGCGTTCGAGCACGCCCTCTACCCGTCGCAGAACGACTTCACCCTCGAGGGGCTTTTCGAGGAAATCCTGAGCGCCGGCCCGCAGGGCTTCGACAGCCGTGCGAATCGTCGCGTGACCGGAAATCATCAGAATCGGGACGTCGGCGCCCGCTTCGCGAATCCGGCGCAGGGCCTCGAGGCCATCGAGGCCCGGCATGCGGATGTCCAGCAGCAGCACGTCCGGCGGACGGGAGAGCGTCATGCGAACCGCCTCTTCCCCGTCCGCCGCCTCGGAAACGCGATAGCGATCCTCGTCCTCCAGGACGACCCGCAGGCTCTCCCGAATCGCCTTCTCGTCGTCGACGACAAGCACCAGCGGAGGCTTGCCGCCCTGCCGGGAAGGCATCGATCAGTCGTCGCCGGCGGGCGCCCGGAAGAAGACCAGCACCTTGTCGCCGCCGGAGAAGGCGATGCGAGCCTTGACCACCTGACCCGGCTCGATCTTCGCCGCGGCCTTGCGGTACTCGTCGAGGGTCCGCACCGGCATGTCGTTGATGTCCATCAGTACCTGGCCCTCGCGCACGCCCTTTTCGTAGGCGTTGGAGGCGACGTCCACGTGGGTGATCAACAGGCCCTCGATTCCGGCCCGCTCGAGACCGTCGCGCATCGACGGTGGCAGAGGCGTGACGGAGATACCCAGGTCGGTGACATGCTCCTCTTCCTCTTTGTCGCCCTCGGCTGCGGGCTGGGGCTGGTCATCACCGGTGGGGCGCACGCCGAGCTTGACGCTGACTTGCAGCTCGTGGCCATCGCGCCAGATCGTCAGATTGACCGTCTCACCCGGTGCCTTGGAAGAGATGCGATCGACCAGTTGCGCCGAATCCTTCACTTCACTGCCATCGACGGCAAGGATCACGTCATCTTCCTGGATCCCGGCCTTCGCGGCCGGCATGCCTTTTTCGACCCGAGCGACGTAGGCCCCGCGACGCTGATCGAGGCCCAGATAGTCGGCGCGCTCGGCATCGACCGCCTGCACCGAAACACCGAGGTAGCCACGCTTGACGGTTCCGGTGCGCACGAGCTGATCGAGCACCGGCTTGACCTTCGAGATCGGCAGGGCGAAACCGATTCCCTGAATCGTGTTGGCCGCTCCGCTCATCAGCGGACCGCCGGCACCGCGAATGATCGCGGTGTTGATTCCGATCACCTCACCCCGCGCGTTGAGCAACGGACCGCCCGAGTTGCCGAAGTTGATCGCCGCATCGGTCTGGATGTAGGAGCCCACGTCCCGCAGATCGAAGCCATTGATCTGCCGCCCCTTGCCGCTGACCACACCGACGGTGACACTGGAGCGGAACTCGATCGGATTGCCGATCGCCACGACCCACTCGCCGACCCGCAGCGACTCGCTGTCGCCGAGGGGCAGGGCGGGAAAGCCGTGACCCTCGACCTTGAGCAGCGCCAGGTCGAGGGCCGGGTCGATGCCCACCAGCTTGGCCGGATAGCTGTTGTCGTCGGCGTCCCGCACCTCGAGCCGATCAGCACCGTCGACGACGTGTCGGTTGGTCAGCAGATAGCCGTCCTCGGTGATAAAGAAGCCGGAACCGCTGGAGTCCTGTCGCCTCTCGGGGGCCCGCTCGGGGGGCTGGGCGTCACCGAAGGGCTCGCGGAAGAAACGGCGGAAGAAGGGGAGCTGGGAGTGGGGATCCTCCCGCGTGATGGCCGTGTTGCGCACCAGGACCACCGAGGGAATCGCCCGCTCGGCCAGATCGGCAAAGGAGGGCGCGACGACTGCCGAGGCCGCAGAGGGAGAGGGAACGAGCTGCAATTCCTGCGCCGAAGCCGAGGCCCAGGGCCCGAGCATCGCCACGCCGGCCACAGCACCAGTCAGCACGGCAGCCGTCAACAGAATGGTCAGAACGACGAATTGTCCACGACTCATGGTTTCAACCTCCCGGGGTGCCGGCCCTGCGGCGCGGCCCCTTGTTGGCGATTCCCTGGCTCCAGACTGCCCTCCGGCGGGAAATCGTGCCAACCGTTCATTCAACCCCCGTATCCGATTCGGTGACAGCGTAGCCGTCCTTGCGGTACTGCTTGATCTTGCGCTGCAAGGTCCGCAAGCCGATACCCAGCATCTCCGCTGCCTGGGTTCGATTGCCGGCGGTGATCTCCAGCGTGCGCAGAATCGCTTCCCGCTCGACCTCCTCCATGGTCTTGCCGGCCAGTCCCGTCGATGCGGGACCGAGGAAGACTTCCAGGCCAGGAGCAGGCGCTCCCGAGGTGAGCCGTACTTCCTCGGGCAGATGGTGCGGCTCGATCCGCTGGCCCGCATGAAGAATCACGAACGATTCCATCAGGTTCCGCAGTTCACGAACGTTGCCCGGCCAGGCGGCGCGCTTGAGCGCTTGCAGTGTCTCCGGCGTCAGTTCCGGCGGCGGACGATCGTTCTCCCTGGAAAAGCGATCGATGAAGCTCGCTGCCAGCACGGGGATATCCTCCGGGCGTTCTCGCAGCGGCGGAATGCGCAGCGTGACCACCGCCAGCCGGTAGTAGAGGTCGGCGCGGAAATCGCCGGCCTCGGCCATCGCGAGCAGATCCCTGTTGGTCGCCGCGATCAACCGCACATCGACCCGCATCTCCTCGGTTCCACCCACCCGCATGAAGGTCTGGGATTCGAGCGCCCGCAGCAGCTTGCTCTGCAGCGGCAGAGGTAGTTCTCCC
>JALTMS010000092.1 GCA_027001345.1 Acidobacteriota bacterium
GGTCAGGGGTGGCTGGGCCTGGCCCCTCGACGGCCCCCTCTCCTCCCGCTTTGGCACCCGGCGCCCCCACGGCCGGCACCAGGGAATCGACATCACGGCCCCCGTCGGCACGGCGGTACGGGCCGCCCGGGACGGCACCGTCGCCTTCGCCGGACGCCGGGGACTCTACGGCCGGCTGGTGGTGCTCGAGCATGCCGGCGGCTTTTCCTCCTGGTATGCCCACAACCGCTCGCTGACCGTCCACCGGGGGCAGAAGGTCGTCCGGGGACAGGTGATCGCCCGGTCGGGGCAGTCGGGCAACGCCACCGGCCCCCATCTGCACTTCGAGATCCGGCGCCGGGGGCGTCCGATCGATCCCCGCCTGCTGCTCCCTTGACAGCCGTCTTACGGACCACAGGCAGCCGTTGCATCAGGCCCGGAAGGAACCCAACTTGGGTTTAGAGCTTCTGGATCGACACCGGGAGCCGGAGGTCCGGAATGTCCACTCAGGAAGTCGAGTTCCCCTGCCCTGCCTGCGGGACGGTCAACAGCATCGCCGAGGCGAAAGTGCCCGAAAGCGGAGAGATCCGCTGCGGACAGTGCGGCGAGACCGTGGCCCTGCACCAGGGATCGAGGCCGGTGAGCGGAACTCACCAGATTCCCGGAAGCTCCCTTCCGCCCTCGCCATCGCGCATCACCGACACCCTGATACGGGTCGAGGAGTACGCCGAACAGGCGGCTGCGGAGAGTTCGGAGGAGATCAGTTGCCCCCAGTGCGGCCATCGCTTCCCCCTCGAGGAGGGGCAAGGTGGCGCATCGACGGTGCTGGTGGTCGAGGACACCGACTTCTTCCTGCACCTGGCCACCGAGGTACTCGGCCGGCGCTTTCGCACCATCGGCGTGCGCACGGTGGCCGAGGCACGCCAGGTCCTGGCCACCTCGCCGGTACATCTGGTGGTCCTCGACCTGACGCTTCCCGATGCCGAGGGCACGGAGGTCCTACGAGCCCTGCCCCGGCCCGGCATCCCTGTGCTGATCTACACCAGCCGGGACGAGACCTCGCTCCTCGGGCCCGAATGGCAGGCCCTTTCCTCCCTCGGCGCGAGCGACGTGATCCACAAGGGGATCAACATCGAAGACGCGCTGCTGCGCAAAGCCGAGGAACTCCTCGCGCGCCAGAGCGTCGTCTGACGCCCAATCCAACCCAATCCGGACCGTCAGGGTGCGGCGGGGGACTGGCTGCAATCCACCAGACACTGGGTGAGCACCGATTCGGCTTGGTGCTCGCAGCGGTTGCGCTCGAGGTCGGCCTGGGACCGATCCGACTGGTAGGCGCTGTGACAGCGGACGCGGTCGAGAAAGCTCTGGGCCTGCTCGAGACAGGCGTCTCGATCGGCGGCCGCCTGGGCCAGAGCCTGCTGATGGGCCTCGGCGCAGGCCGACAGATCCTCGGCGTACTGTTCCTGGCAGAGCTGCTCACATTCTCCAGCAGCCACCACCAGACCCACCACGGACCAGATCAGCGCTGTCGCGAACAGCAAAGACATCCCATATTTCCGTGCTTTCATCGCTCTCCCCATCCGAACGGCCCACCCTTGCACTGCCGGCTCTTCCCGGCTGCCGGTCTCCCCTCACGGCCGAATCGCCCGGGGACCGGGCTGAAGGTTTACGACGATTCACTCGGAAATCCAGCGAACATGCGGGAAACGCCACGGTGAACTTGCAGCGCCGAGAGCCTTACAGCCCGCAGCAGTCCGAAATCGTTCGCATTGGGGAGGGAGGGTTTGCGGCTCTCCTCACATGTTCATGGGTTCAGCCGCCAGGATCATGGCGTCCAGCTAGGTCATCGGCAGCGCCCTGGCAGTTGATCGGTGCGGACTCGAGGTTGTCGAAACGAGCGCG
>JALTMS010000093.1 GCA_027001345.1 Acidobacteriota bacterium
CACCACCGAGATGTTGACCCCCGTCAGCCAGATCGCGAAGATGCTGCCGATGAAGGCCAGGGGGATGGTGAGCATGATCACCAGGGGGTGGATCAGCGACTCGAATTGCGCGGCCATGATCACGTAAACCAGGAAGACGCTCAGCGCGAGCACCATCCACAGGCTGCGCTGACTGCGCCGCCATTCCTCGCTCTGGCCGGTGATCCGAAAGTCGGTTCCCAGGGGCCAATCCATCGCCTGGCCGAGGACCTGCTCGATCCGCATCGCCGCGCCGGTCAGCGAGCCCGCCGCCAGGTTGGCGGTGATCAGGGCCGAGCGTTGGCCGTCGATGCGGCGCACCTCACTCGGCCCCTCGCCGACCACCACCCGGGCCACCGCCTCGAGGGGGATCGGCCGAGCACCGCCGGGGTTGACGTCCAGCGCGCGCACCTCGTCGGCGGTTTCCCGGTCGTCGAGACCGAGGCGCACGACGATCGGGATGCGACGGTCGAGCAGGTTGTAGCGGGTCGCCTCGGTGCCCTGCACCTTGTTGCGCACCAGTTGGGCGACAGTGCGGATGTCCAGTCCCAGGCGGCTGAGTCGATCTCGGTCGTAGATCACCTGGATCTCCGGGGCGCCCCGTCGCTGGCTGCTCTCCACATCGTTCAGCTCCGGCAGTTCGCTCATCAGGGTGGCGGCCTGCTCGGCCAGAGCCCGGAGCTGGATCAGGTCGTCAGCCTGGATTTCCACTTCGATCGGCGTCTTGGAGCTGAAGAGTACGGGTCGCACGACTCGGGTCTCGATGTCGGGAATCGCCGCCAGGCGCCGGCGGATGCGCCCGAGAACCCGTGCCTCACTCTGCTCGGAGTGGTGTGAGGGGGCGAGCAACACCTTGAAACGGGCGGTGTGCTCACCCTCGTCGGAACGTTGGGACTGGGCACGGTCGTAGCCCAGGGTCAGCAGCAGGCTCTCGATGTCGCCGCTTTCGGCGAGCAACGCCTGTTCGACGGGAGTCAGCTCCTCGGCGGTGTGGGCCAGGGGCGTGCCCACGGGCAGCGCCACCTCCACGGTGAACTCTCCCTGATGGACCTCCGGCAGCAGCTCGCTTTCCATCCGCTCGAGAACGACCGCGGTGGCGCCGAGACAGCCGGCGATGGCAAGCAGCAGCAGCCAGGGGTGGTCGAGACCGGCGATGAGGACTCTCGGATAGAAGCGGGCGACGCCCTTCCCCTCGGGCGCCAGCCGACGGAAAATCCGGCCTGCCAGACCCATGGCGCGGCCTGCCGAACGGATCAGCAGGAAGATCAGCATCAGCGCGGCCAGCAGTGTCTTGCCCGCCACTTCCAGTGGCAGGGCGACGGCCAGCAGTAGCAGACGCCAGGGCGCGGCGAGGATCGAGCGCAGGGCCGAGGTGGAGCGGAAGGCGCCGACGAAGCTCCGCAGCGCAGCCAGCGGCAGCAGATCCCGCGGCCGGTAGGGTGCTTCCGGAGGTCCGCTGGAGGCACTTCCCAGGGCGGCCAGCATGGGAATCAGCACCAGCGCCACGGCCGCCGAGGCGAGCAGGGAGACGACCACCGCCGTGCCCAGGTCGCCGAAGGCCTGCCCCGCCACGCCGACGATGAAGACCATCGGGAAGAACACCGCCACCGAGGTCAGGGTCGAGGCGAAGACCGCCGAGCGCACCTCGCGGGTGCCGCGCACCACCGCCTGTGCCGGCTCGTCGCCCTCTTCTCGGCAGCGATGAATCGATTCCAGCACCACGATCGACGAGTCGACCAGCATGCCGATGCCCAGGGCCAGACCGCCGAGAGACATGATGTTCAGCGAGACGTCGAGCAGGTTCAGCGGTGCGAAGGTGATCGCCAGGGAGACCGGAATGCTCACCGCGATGATTGCCG
>JALTMS010000094.1 GCA_027001345.1 Acidobacteriota bacterium
GGCTTCGACCTTGTCACCCATCGCCCGCATTGCCGATGCAGGCGGACCGATGAAGACCAGTCCGGCCTCCTCGCAAGCCTCGGCGAAAAGCGGGTTCTCGGCGAGAAAGCCGTAGCCCGGATGCACCGCTTCAGCTCCCGAGGCGCGCGCCACTTCGATGATCTTGTCGATCCGCAGATAGGATTCCGCCGCGGGAGCCGGACCGATGGCCCAGGCCTCGTCGGCCTGGCGCACATGAGGCGCGCCGCGATCGACGCTCGAGTAGACAGCCACCGTCGCGATGTCCAGGTCCCAGCAGGCCCGGATCACGCGCACGGCGATTTCCCCGCGATTGGCAATGAGGATCTTGCGAAACACTGGCTGACTCCTGATCGGCGGGCCCACGGACTCCCGCCGCGAGATCTGGATCAGAGCGGAATGTTGCCGTGCTTCTTCGGTGGCGACGGATCGACCTTGGTTTCCAACCGCCGCAACGCCTGGATCAGCCGCAGGCGGGTGTCCGCCGGTTCGATGACCGCATCGACGTAGCCCCGCTCGGCGGCGATGTAGGGGTTGGCGAAAGCCTGACGGTACTCGTCGGTCCGTTCCTTCTTGAACGCCTCGGGATCGTCAGCCTCGCGCAGACCCTTGCGATAGAGGATCTCCACCGCACCCTCGGCCCCCATCACCGCGATTTCCGCCGTCGGCCAGGCCAGGTTGAGGTCGGTGCGCAGGTGCTTACTAGCCATCACGCAGTAGGCCCCGCCGTAGGCCTTGCGAGTGATCACAGTCAACTTCGGAACGGTCGCCTCGGCAAATGCATAGAGCAGCTTGGCCCCGTGAACGATGATGCCACCGTGCTCCTGAGCCACACCGGGAAGGAAACCGGGCACGTCTTCGAAGACGATCAGCGGAATGTTGAACGCGTCGCAGAAGCGGACGAAGCGCGCACCCTTCTTCGAAGCGTCGATATCCAGCACGCCCGCGAGCGATGCCGGTTGGTTGGCGACGATGCCCACACTGCGGCCGTCGAGACGGGCGAATCCGACGACGATGTTGCGCGCATAGTTCTCGTGGACCTCGAAGAAATCGGCATCATCGACAATCGCGGTGATCACCTGCTTGATGTCGTAAGGCTTGTTCGGATTGTCGGGAACCAGACCGTTGAGCGACTCCTCGCGCCGATCGGCGGGATCGTCGCTGGCAACCCGCGGCGGATCCTCGTGGTTGTTCTGGGGTATGAAGGAGAGCAGACGACGGATCAGTCCCATCGCATGGGCATCGTCGTTGGCCGCAAAGTGAGACACGCCGCTCTTGGAAGAGTGGGTCAGCGCCCCACCGAGTTCTTCCTTGGTCACTTCCTCGTGGGTCACCGCTCGGATCACATCAGGCCCGGTGATGAACATATAGGAGGTGTCCTTGACCATTACGGTGAAATCGGTGATCGCCGGCGAGTAGACCGCGCCTCCGGCACAGGGCCCCATGATCGCCGAGATCTGCGGAATAACGCCCGATACCAGAGTGTTGCGCAGGAAGATATCGGCATAGCCGGCGAGCGAGGCAGCGCCCTCCTGGATCCTCGCGCCACCAGAGTCGTTGAGCCCGATCATCGGACAACCCATCTTCAGGGCCATATCCATCACTTTGCAGATCTTCTGGGCGTAGGTCTCGGACAGACTGCCGCCAAAAACGGTGAAGTCCTGAGAGAACAGCGCCACCGCGCGCCCATCGATGCGGGCAAAGCCGGTGACGACACCATCGCCGGGGATGCGATTGTTCTCCATGCCGAAATCCGTGCAGCGATGGACGACCAGCGCATCGGTTTCCTCGAATGAACCCGGATCGACCAGAATCTCGATCCGCTCGCGCGCGGTGGCGCTGTTCTCTCAGGAC
>JALTMS010000095.1 GCA_027001345.1 Acidobacteriota bacterium
GCACGAACCAGCGCTTGCCTTGTTGGCGGATACGCGCCGTCTGCCCGGCCGAGACCGGCTGCCGCGGTGCGGTATGCGGCTCGGCGGTCGGGGGTTCGGGCGTGGCTGTGGGGGATTCGGGCGTGGTCGAGGGCTCAGCCGCCGGAGGGGTCGGCGAGGTCTGCCGGTCGGCGGCAGGTTGAGGCGTCATGCGCTCGTCGAGGTCGATCTCGTCGAAAGTGATGATGGGGACTTCGCGCCGTCCCTCCTTGAGGTGAAAAGCTGAAGCCGGCAGGCCACGGACATGGCGACCTTTGCGGTCGACCACGACCACCTCGAGCATTGCAAGGCGGACGTCGACCGTCTCGACTTGCTCGGTGGTCGCAGGTGGCTCCTTCTCACCTGCTGAAGAAGGGCCTTCGGCAAGGACGACGCCGAGAGCCATGAGCAGGGCGGCCAGCCAGAGCAGGCCGGCCGCCAGCGGGGAAACTTTCGGGTGTCGGCTATCCAAGGTCTAGTTCCCTGAGAGAGACTGAACGATGGCTTGCGCATCGGGAGCAGCCGGGCTGTCGGGCCGCATTTCGATGAACTTCTTCAGGTTTTCGATCGCTGCGGGGATATCTCCAAGATTCAGTTTGCAATAGCCGAGCTGGAGATAGGCTTCGGCGAAGTTCGGATCGACTGCAATCGTCTTCTCGAAGTAATCCGCGGCCTTTTCGAATTTCTCGTTGTTGAAGGCATCGGCTCCGAGGTTGTAGAGCACTGCGGGGTCATCGCTTCCACCGAGCGACGAAACCTTGGCCAGGATCTCCTCCGCCTTCTCCTTGTGTCCTGTCTTCAAGTAGCAGTTGGCCAGCTCCTTGAGGGCGGCCACGTTCTCCGGTTCGATGGCGATGACTTCTTCGAGCATCGCCTCTGCCTGTTCGAGCTTTTCGGCGCGAATCAGAAGCAGGGACGCTGAGATCAGAGCGTTCTTCTTGACCTCGGCTGTCGAGCAGTTTTCGATCTCCTTGCGGTAGGCGGCAAGGGCTTGATCGGTTTCTCCCGCATTCTCGAGGAGCTTGCCAAGGATCGTATTGGCGCCCTCCAGTGTGGGGTTGATGGACAGGGTCCTGTCGATCGCTTCTCTAGCCTTTTCGAAGTCACCCTTTTGCAGCATGGCAAATGCCAGCAGGTAGTTGAGGTTGGCGTCTTCAGGTACTGTCTCGAGATTGCGCTGGATCTCCATGATTGCGGCGTCGATGTCGCCACCTTGAATGCGATTGATGATTTCCTGGTTCGAGAGCAGAGGTTGGCCGGTGCCCCATTCGCCGGGGTCACCGGCATCGGGGTACATCACGATGTCATAAGTGACGGTGGTCAGGCCGTCAATGGAAAGCTTTGGCGGTACAGATCCAGGCGAGATCGGCCCTTTGTAGGCCCACAGGCTCTTGTCTGCCGGTGTGGCGATGTTCGCATCGATCTCACCGACGCGGTAGCCTTTCTTGAACGCCGTCAGGCGATAAGTGGATTTGCGGATCAAGCCGATGATGTAGCGGCCTTTGCGATCGCTCTTGACCTTGATCGTCGGAAGGTCGGGGCGATCAACAGGTACGAGCCGCACCTGGGCCTTCTTGATCGGATTGCCATCACGGTCGGTGATCGAACCGATGGCCTTTCCGTCGGCCAGAGAGCAGGGCAGGAGCATCAATACTAAGAAGACTGCCGCGAGCGCGGAAACGGTACGTCGTCTCATCACTTCCTATCTCCAACAGCGCAAGCCCGGGGAGGGCAGGGCCGGGTGGTGGGCAAGGTGGACCGATCGACTCAGCGGACGGAAAAGCGAACCACGAAAGTTTCGGGACGTTCTTCGACCCGGAGCAGGAGCTTGAGATCCCGTTTGTGGAGGCCACC
>JALTMS010000096.1 GCA_027001345.1 Acidobacteriota bacterium
GTGTCCAGGAGCAGGCCTCGGCCCTCCTCCCGCCCGGCGATCAGCCAGGTGTTGACGAGCCATCCTGGGTGCTGCACCCGGTCGATGATCACGATCCCGTCCTCTCCCTGCCTGCACCTCCCGCACCCCGGAGAACCCTCCGCCGGCTCTGGCCCCGCAGGGCCCCGTGGATGCAGGTCGCTGTCTCGACGAGAACTATAAGCGATTCAAGAACTTCCCGGAAGCCCCCCCCCGGAGTGCTCAGCGGTTCCTGGCCCAGAGTTTTTCCAGTTCCTTGCGGATCGCCGCATCGTGGGGCGCCAGTTCCCGTGCATCCTCGAGCACGTCGATCGCCGCCTGCACCTTGCCCTGCTGGGCCAGCACGCCGGCCAGCGCCTTGCGCGGCTGGAGGTCATAGGGATCGGTGGCGATGGCTCGCTGATAGGCCGCGGCCTCTGCTGCGAGATCCCCACCGTGGCCCCGAAGCTGGCCGAGGCGATACCAGGCCAGGGAAAAGTCCGGATATGCCTTCACCGCCCGGGCGAAGATCGCCTCGGCCTCGTCGTAGCGCCCGGCCATGATCAGCGCCTGACCGTGCTGGAGCAGCAGAGAAGGATTGTCGGCGTCGATCTCGGCCAGCGCCTCGAACTCGGTGATCGCCTCGTCGAGGCGCCCCTGGCGCGAGAGCGCCACCGCGGCATCGTGGCGCGAGATGAACGCCTTGCGATCCTTCGGATCGATGCCATCGGGATCCACCAGGTCGGCCCCCGTCGAGGTCGATCTGCCGCTGGCGGCGTAGCCCAGCGAGCGCAGCATTTCGAGTTCCTGCTCCGAAGCCGCGCGCTCCGAGGAGTGTTCCGGCGCCAGCGTGCGCGCCGCGGCCACCAGTCGATCGAGGTCGGCACTCAGTCGCTGAACCTGCTCGCCCTGCTCGGCGGCCAGGTCCCGGTCTTCACCGGGATCTGCGCGCAGGTCGTAAAGCTCGGGGCGAGGTGCGGAGATCAGTTTCTTGCCGCCGCCCACCAGGGCCCGCAGCCCGGACCAGCCGAAGTCGATCTCGGGCAAGTGGCTTTCCGCGAAGACCGCTCGATCGGCGGGCAGCGCGCCTCCCGCGAGGGCCGGGCCGAGGTCGTCCCCATCGCCGCCCAGCGAGGTCTCGACCCCCAGCAAAGCCAGCACCGTCGGCGCGATATCGGCAACGCTCACCGCACCCTCGACCGCACGAGCGGCGACCTGCCACGCCGGAGCGTGGATCAGCAACGGCACGTGGAGCGTCTCCTGGTAGAGAAAGACCCCGTGGGTCGGCTCGCCGTGAGCCCCGAGGCCCTCGCCGTGATCGGAGGTGACGACGATGATCGCCCGGGCCAGACGCCCGCTGCTGCGCAGGCCGTCGAGCAGGCGACCGACCCCCGCATCGGCCGCGGCGACCTCGCCCTGATAGCGATCGTCGGCGAAGCGCTCGGCGAAGGGTGCCGGCGGACGGTAGGGCGCGTGGGGCTCCCAGAGGTGAACCCAGACGAAGGCCGGGCGCTGCTGCTGGTCCATCAGCCAGGTCACCGCCCGATCCACGGTATGCCGGGCCGACCGCTCGGGGTAGTGCACCACCAGCCCCTGCCTGGGCTGCTTGTCGGCGATCCGGTCGTCGTAGCGGTCGAAGCCGCGAGCCAGACCGTAGCGCCGAGCGAGCACCGGCGAGGAGACGAAAGCGCCGGTGGCATAGCCTGCCGCCGACAAGGCCTCGGCCAGGGTGGGCAGGGACTCGGGCAAGGCAAAGGTGCCGTTGTTGAACACCCCGTGGGCCGGCAGGGAGCGGCCGGTGAGAATCGAGGCATGGGCCGGCAGGGTCAGCGGCGCGGTCGTCTGGGCCTCGAGGAAGAGCGTTCCTTCGCCGGCCAGAGCGTCGATCACCGGAGTACCCGCCTGCTGCCGACCATAGCAGCCGAGACGATCGGCGCGCAGAGTATCGATGGTGATCAGCACCACCGTCGGTGCCTCGACGGTGGTCCCCGCCTGCGGCGCCTCGGACTGCTGCGGCGACGCCCCGCAGCCCAGGGTGAACAGGTAGGCCACCAGGGCCATCCCGGCGCCCCACTTCCAGCCTCTCGTCATCGTCATCCCGGCCATCCTCCGGCGCACGCGCTACAATGGATCATGGCCGACCAGCCCATGGCGATCTTCCTGGCACTCTGGCTGGCGCTGGCCGTTGTCCCGATGGCCGCCGCCGGAGAGGGGGAGAAACCTCCCCCGAGCACGGGTGCGACCACCAAGAGTGCGGAAAAGGATAGCGCCCCGGGCAAGGACTCGCCCCCGCCGGCGAGAGTCGGCCGCTCGGCCGCCCAGCGAGGGGTGACCGTCCTGATCGAGGGCTGGAAGAGCCCGATCAGAGCCCGCTCCTATCCCGAGGGCGTCACCATCCTCGGTCGCGTACCCCGCCACCCGGGCCGTGCCCCGGTGATTCGCCTGACGGTGCCGTCCGCTGAAGAAACAATTCCGGACGTCGTCATCAATACCCCCGAGTTGCCTCCGGCCACGACGTACGAAGAACTCGACCCTCCCGGAGACGACCTGCTCGACGACCCGGCCACGATCATTCGGGACAGGCGCCGGAAGGGCCGGGGCCGCGATCCGCTCGGTCCCTCCGTCTCCGAGCAGCTCGAAGTTTTCGGACGCGATCCTCAGATGGCCGGGCGGCTCCTGAAAGACTCCAGTACCTGGCAACCCAACTCGTCATTCGAAAAGGGTGATCCGGCCCACCCGTATCGCTGGAATCCCGCTCGCTTCTCCGAGCCCTCGATCGACCCGGAGTGGAAGCCGACCGACGCCTGGCCGGGGCGCAGCGAAGCGACACCCTATCCCTGGAATCCGGCTACCTTTTCCGAGGGCGCTTTCGATCCCACCTGGACGCCGACCGATGCCTGGGGACGTAGTGTGGAAGTTCCCGCCGCGCTCGAGCGCTACCGACTCTCCCCCCCACCGAAAGGCGCGCCCCTCCCGGCCGCGACGAGCGGCAAGGGCGCCGCACAGACCGACGCGCCTTCGGCCCAGAGCTCGGGCAAGCAACCGACGAGCAGTGCCGACCAGGGCGCCGGAGGCGGGAGCGGCTCCGGCAAGTCCGATTCCGGGAAGAGATGAGTCCTCCACCTGGTCAGCGCTCTGCCTGGCGATCGCCGTGGGCCGTGATGATCGCCCTCGGGGCGGGCGCGCTCGGTGGACTGGCCCTGCATCTGGCCACGCCCACCCTCGGTCCCGAGCTGACCGCGCTGCTGCTCACACCGATCGACCTGATCGCCGACATTTTCCTTCGGTTGCTGCGGATGCTCGTCGCCCCTCTGGTTCTTTTTTCGATCATGTCCGGAATGGTGGGCATCGGTGATCCACGGCGCCTGTCCCGGCTCGGCCTGCGCACCTTCGCCTATTACATGGGCACCAGCCTGGTGGCGATCGTCACCGGCATGTTGCTGGTCAACCTGATCCGCCCCGGCATCGGTGCCGATCTCGCCCTGCCCGAGGCCACCGCACCGGCAAGCAGCGTCGGCGCGCTGGACATTCTGCGGCGCCTGGTCCCGGAGAACATCTTCGATGCCCTGGTGCGGCTGGACATGCTGCAGATCATCTTTTTCGCGCTGCTGGCGGGCTTTGCCATCACGACCCTTCCCGATCGACACCGGGAAGTGCTCAGCCGGGGCGCGGAGAGCCTGTTCGAGCTGATGACCCGGCTGGCCCACGTGGTGCTCGGCGTGCTGCCGGTGGCGGTCTTCGCGCTGCTGTTTCGCATCGTGGCCCACGGAGGAGTCAGCCGTCTCGGTGGTCTGGGCTGGTATTTCATGACGGTGCTCACGGCGCTGCTGATCCACGGTCTGCTGACCCTGCCGCTGATCGCCCGTCTGCTGGCGGGGGTTTCCCCCCGTCGCTGGGCAGCGGCGGTGGGGCAGGCTCTGATCACGGCCTTTTCCACCTCGTCGTCGAGCGCGACGCTGCCGGTGACCCTCGAGACCGTCGAGAAGAAGGGCGGCGTGAGCAACGAGGTCTCGTCCTTCGTCCTCCCCCTCGGTGCGACGATCAACATGGACGGTACGGCGCTGTACGAATGTATCGCGACGATCTTCATCGCCCAGTACTACGCCTCTTCCTCCGGCTACGAGCTGACCGTCTCGCGACAGTTGATGGTGGTCTTCACCGCCCTGCTGGCTTCCATCGGCGCGGCGGGCATTCCCTCGGCGGGACTGGTGATGATGACCGTGATCCTCCAGGCCCTCGACCTGCCCCTCGAAGGTGCGCTGCTGGTTGCCGCCGTCGATCGTCCCCTGGACATGGTCCGCACCGCCATCAACGTCTGGTCCGACACCATCGGCGCCGCGGTCATCGGTCGCTACGAGGGCTCTCCACCGCTGCCGGACGAGGCCTGACCGACCGCCCCCCTCCAACCTGCTTCGTGCATGCAGCCAGACAGGCCAGACCGGACCGGCCTGCACGGGGGACTTGCGGAGGTCGTGCGAGCCCGGGCGCTTGCTGATGGCCACCGGCCCGAACGTCGGCTCAGGGAAACGCCGCCACCCCCCGGCGCAGTGCGGCGTGAGCCAGGCAGGCCACCGACTTGGCGTCGATGATCTCGCCTCGGCGCAGCAGAACCAGGGCCTGCTCCCAGGTGGCTTCGAACACCTCGATCTCTTCCCCCGGCTCGCAAGCCGACGCCCCGACTTCCAGGTCGTGGGCCTCGTAGAGCCAGATCACCTCGTCGGTGAAGCCCGGGGTGGTGAGGATCCGGCCGAGGGGTACCAGGCGCCGGCAGCGGTAGCCGGTCTCCTCCCGGAGTTCCCGCTGCACGCACTCCTCGGGCGCCTCTCCGGGGCGATCGAGCTTGCCCGCCGGCACCTCGACGATGAATCCACCCACCGCGTGACGATACTGGCGGATCAACACCACGCGCTGCTCGTCGAGGAAGGGCAGCACCGCCGCGGCACCCGGATGACGAATGATCTCCACCTCCGTCCGATCGCCGCCGGGCAGTTCCACCTCTTCGAGGTCGATGCGCAGCAGCTTGCCCTCGTAGACTCGCCGTGTACCGAGAACTCTGGCGCGAGCGTCATTCATCGAGCGAGCCTCCCACCACCCCGGCTCGGGGCGGAAAAAGATCGAGCAGGGGCCGCAGGTCGGGGCCCTCGATCACATGGTCCGCCGCCTGCCGAACCCGGGGATCCTTGGGTTCGAAAGCGATGGCCAGCGCTGCCTTCTCGAGGGCCGCCAGATCGTTCCAGTGATCGCCGACGAAGGCGATGGCCGTCAGGGGACAGTCGAACTCCCGGGCCAGCAGATCCAGGGCACGGGCCTTGCCTTCCATGTCGAAGGGTGTCGCCTCCCAGCCGCTGATCCGGCCCTCGGGGTCGAAATGGATCCGATTGGTGAAGGCTCGGTCCACCTCCACCTCCCCCAGCACCACCTCCAGGGTCAGATCGAGAGTCCCGGATACCAGGGCCACCCGATAGCCCCGCTCGCGCAGCACGCGCAGAGTCTCCGCAGCACCGGGCACGGGAGCCAGCTCCCGGCCGATCACCTCCGCCAGGGCCCGGCGGGTCAGCCCGGCGCGCTGCCAGTCACCCACGTCGAGGGCGACCCACTGGGCATACTCGAGCCGTCCTTCGACGAAAGCTCTGAAGCGCTCTCCATCGGCACCCCCCTGTCCGGGGCCGAGAAAGACCTCGTTGAGCACCTGCCAGACGGTCTTGTCCTCGGGATGGCGCACGAGGGTGCCATCCACATCGAAGCAGACCATGGCGATGCCCTGCGCTGCGTGCTGCACTGGTGGCTCCTTGCCGGCACCCGGCTGGCGGGATCCCCCAGTGTAACGCCCGCGCCGGGCCCGGCACCTTGCAGGCGTTTTCCCCTCGCTGATAGGCTTGGCTTCTCGCTGGTTCTCCCCGGAGGTGCCCGGTGGAGCGCATCGTCGCCATCGCTCAGCAGAAGGGCGGATGCGGCAAGACCACCTTGGCGACCCACCTCGCCTGGGCCTTCGCCGCCTCCGGCCGGCGCGTGCTGCTGATCGATCTCGACCCCCAGGGCCACGCCCGGAGCTGGCTGGCCGGCTCCCCGAGCCGAGGTGAGCCGGCCCCCGTCGCACTGGCCGAGGTGCTCGAACACTCACCCCTCGCCGGCGGGGGGACCACCATCGGGCGAGCCGTCGTGAGCATCGCTGACGGACTCGAAGTGGTCGGCGGAGAACTCTCGCTCGCGCGTCTCGAGCACCACCTGGTGGCTCGGCCCGGAGGCATCGAGTGCCTCGCCGAGCACCTGGCCGACGCAGCGCGGCGCTGGGAAGTGGTGATCATCGACACCCCCCCGGCCCTCGGCCTGCTGACCTCGAGCGCCGTGATCGCCGCCGGCGAGGTGCTGGTTCCCCTGTCTCCGGATCCCTACGCCTACCAGGGCGCCCATCGCTTGATGACTACCGTCGAGCATCTGGAACGGGAGACCGGACACCGCAGTCGGCGATACCTGGTGCCGACCCTGCTCCGCCGAGGGGAGCGGCTGACCGGCGAGTGGCTGGCCCGAGCCCGGGCTCAGTGGGGCTGTCGGCTGCTGCCCCTGGGCCTGCGCCGCAGCGTCCTGTTCGATCGGGCGGCGGCGCGGGGTCGGGTGCTGGCCCAGACCGCACCCCGGGCCCCCGCCGGGCGCGACGTGCAGGCTCTGGCCGACCATCTGCTCGAGCGCTGGGATCGGCCGGGCGAGGCCTGCCCGCGGTGACGCGCGACGGCGAGCGGCACCAACGGGATCTGCGCCGGCTGGCGAGCTTGCTGCTCGGATCGAGGGCACCGGCGGATACCCCTTCACCGGGCGACCCCGGCGGCGGCGTTCGACTCCCCGTGGTAGCCGTCTCGGGAACTGCCGCCGCCCGCGCCCTGGCGGCCGCCATCGGGGCTGCGGGGGTCGAGGGAGGCGTGCGAGTGATCGAAGATCGCCCGGCAGCGCCCTGGCACCGGCAGGTGGACGACACCCGTGGCGACGGTGAGTTCCTCTTGCTGGCCATCGATCCACTCGAGACCGCGCGGCTCGGCGCCGCCGCCCTGGGAGCCAGCGGAGCGCTGCTTTGGATCGACGATCCGGCGAGACAGGTCGAGGCGCGAGAGGCTCTCGCCACCCTGGCCTGGGGACTGGCCGGACGGGCGGTCGCCGTCATCGGAGCGATGGGGTCCGTCCCGAAGAACAGCGGCCCTACCCGTTTCACCGGGCTGCTCGAGTGGCACCCCGGCCGCCCTCTGGGGGCGGACCTGCTGAGCTACCTCGGCGGCCTGCCGCCGGCACCGGTCAGCGCAGCCTGGTGCGCAGGGGTCCTGGAGGCCATTTGTCCGGATCCAGCGGGATGGCGGCCCTGATTCGCGAGATCTGGGCACTCGATCTGTCCCAAAAGCGAGGCAGGTCAAAACAGGGTATCTCGCGACACCTGTACTGATCGTGATACACTCCCTTGATCACGGTCAGGCTGCCTGGCGCAGCAGGTCCGGCAAGATCGCCGTAAGACTCTCGGCTGAGTGGGTTTGCGGGGTGGTCGTTTTTTCTTGCACCGGCCGCTTCCGGTGGCACGTAGTTTGCTTCATCCCCTGGTCCGACACCGGCCATCCTCGGTCCCTCCGCCCCGATCGGGACCGAAGTTGGCCGGTGTGCAGTATCCCCCCTCAGACGTCTCCCCGAATCCACAACCACAGCCAGTTCGACAGCACCACGCCGGCCATCAGCCAGCCGGCCCATCTCCACGGCAGGCTCAGACGCAGGCGG
>JALTMS010000097.1 GCA_027001345.1 Acidobacteriota bacterium
AAAAGGGCTCGGGCCCGCCGCGCCAGTTCGTCGGCCACCAGGCGATCTTCCCCCAGCCGCTCGAGTTCATCGGCCGCATCGCGGGCCAGATCGGTCACCATTCGCAGGCTCAGGCGCTCACCGAAATGAGCGGCCGCCGCTTCCGGAACCAGGTGGGCCTCGTCGAGCACCGTCACCTCCGCCGGCGGCAGGATCTGCCCGGCTCCCGTACGCTTGAGGGCCAGATCCGCCAGCAGCAGGTGGTGGTTGGTCACCACGATCGTCGCCTGCTGGGCTCGACGGCGAGCGGCGTAGAGAAAGCAGCGATCGAAGAATTCGCAGTTGCTGCCGGTGCAGGTTTCGCTGCGCGCGTCGAGCAGCGACCAGAGAGGAGAGCGGTCGCCGAGGCTCGTCAATTCCGCACGATCGCCGGTGGCGGTCGATCCCGCCCACTGGCGAATTTCGCCGAATATGGGCACTTCCTCGAGCCGGCCCAGGGAGGGCTTGACCTCCGCCTCCGCTACTCGCTTCAGGCAGAGGTAGTTCTCCCTGCCCTTGAGCACGGCGACACCCGGATTGCCGCCGGCCACCCGGCAGGCCGCGGGGACCTCGCGCTCGAGGAGCTGGTCTTGCAGCGCCCGCGTACCGGTGGAGAGGATCACCTGCCGGCGGCTGAGCAGCGCCGGCACCAGGTAGGCCAGGGACTTGCCGACTCCGGTGCCGGCCTCCACCACCAGGTGCCGGCCAGACGCGATGGCCTGGGCCACGGCCCGGGCCATCGCCTGCTGACCGGCCCGGTACTCGTAGTCGCGCCGCAGGCGGCTGAGAACGCCGCCCTTGCCAAAGACTCGCTCGAGACCCTCCGGACCGGCGCTCATCGATCGCGACGTTTCTCGCGACTCAGGAGGATTCGCCGGGCAGAGCCAGCCGGCGCTCGGGGTAGAGCGGGAAGCCCTCACACAGCTCGATCACCTCCCCCCGGACTCGCTCCAGCTCGGCCTCGTCCTCCCGGCAACGCAGCGTACGGGCGATCAGCTCGGCGATGGTGCGCATCTCCCCCTCCCGCATGCCTCGGGTGGTCAACGCCGGCGTCCCGAGGCGCAGCCCCGAAGCCACCATCGGCGGGTTGGGATCGAAGGGAATCGTATTCTTGTTGGTGGTGATGTTCACCCGGTCGAGCACGATCTCGGCGTCCTTGCCCGTGATCCCCTCCTTGAAGACATCGACCAGCAACAGGTGCGTATCGGTCCCGCCGGAGACGACTCTCAAGCCCTCGCCCGCCAGCGCCTCGGCCAGCACGCAGGCGTTGGCCATCACCTGCTTGCAGTAGTCCTTGTACTCCGGCTGCAGCGCCTCGCGGAAGGCGACGGCCTTGGCGGCGATCACGTGCATCAGGGGTCCGCCCTGCAGGCCGGGGAAAACCACCCGCTGCACATCCTTGTAGAACTTCTTGCGGCAGAGGATCAGCCCACCCCGCGGACCCCGCAGGGTCTTGTGGGTCGTGGAGGTGACGAAATCGAAGTGGGGCACGGGGCTCGGATGCAACCCCGCGGCGATCAACCCCGCCGGGTGAGCGATGTCGGCCATGGTCAGGGCTCCCACATCGTCGGCGATGGCTCGAATACGCTCCCAGTCGATGAACCTCGGATAGGCGCTGGCCCCGGCCACGATCAGCTTGGGGCGATGCTCCCGCGCGAGGCTCTCGAGCTGCTCGTAGTCGATCCGCTCGTCCTCGCGTCGTACACCATAGGCCACGAAGCGAAACAGTCTGCCGGAGAGATTGAGGGGGTGGCCGTGGGTCAGGTGGCCGCCATGGCTCAGGTCGAGACCGAGCACCGTGTCACCGGGCTCGAGCACCGAGAAATAGACCCCCTGGTTGGCCTGGGAGCCGGAGTGGGGCTGGACGTTGGCCCGCTCGGCGCCGAAGAGCTGCTTGGCCCGATCTCGGGCCAGCACCTCGACCTGGTCGGCATACTCGCATCCACCGTAATAGCGGCGGCGAGGATAGCCCTCGGCGTACTTGTTGGTGAATACCGACCCGGTGGCTGCCATCACCGCCCGGCTGACGAAGTTCTCGGAGGCGATCAGCTCGAGGTGGGTATGCTGTCGCACCGCCTCGTCGCGAATCGCGCGCGTCACCTCGGGATCCGCCTTCCACAGTGCCTCGTACATCGCCTGCTTCATCTCTCGCTCCCCGGGGCAGGAGCCCCGCCGTCGGCGGCCGCCGGCGCGTCGATCTTGGCCACTCGCCGCTGATGCCGCCCGCCCTCGAAGGCCGTGGATCGAAAAGTCTCCACGATGGCCTCCGCCAGCCCCACACCGCTGACCCGCGAGCCGAGAGCCAGGACATTGGCATCGTTGTGGGCCCGGGCGAAGCGGGCGTCGTACTCGCTGGTGCAGCGGGCTGCGCGAACGCCCGGCAGCCGGTTGGCAGCCATCGAGATGCCCAGGCCCGTGCCACAGATCACCAGGCCCCAGTCGGCCTGACCGCTGGCCACCGCCGCGCCCACCGCTCGACCATAGTCCGGATAGTCGCAACTCTCCTCGGACTTCGCCCCCAGGTCGAGCACGTCCTCTCCCGCCTCGGCAAGCCGTGCGGCCAGGTGCTGCTTGAGCCGATAGCCGGCGTGGTCCGAGCCCACCGCAATGCGCATCGCTGCTCCTCCTCCGGCACGCATCCCGGCGCCGGCCCCCGATTGTACTCGCACCACCGGCGGCCTTGCCGCTCGGGCCGCCGGAACCCATCTTCTCGTCGATGGCCAGCGTCGTCAGCATCGATGCCGACCTGTGCGACAACGAGCAGGTCTGCGAGGCGGTATGCCCCGAAGCGGTGTTTCGCGTCGTGGAGGGCCTGGTCCGCATCGTCGATGCCAGCCTCTGCACGATCTGCTTCAAGTGCGCCGAAGGCTGCCCCAACGGGGCGATCGAACTCGACTACTGAGCGCTCGACTTCGTCACCCATCCACCCCCACTGGCCCTCATTGACGCCCCGCCCCCGCGATCCCATGAGCAGGTCCCTCGGGCCGGTGTACCATTGCCGGGCGCCGGAAGGCCGATCGATGGAGGGATCCACCATGCGGGAGTTCGTCGAACTGAAGGAAAAGATCAATCGGCTGCTCGACGAGGCCCTCGGCCGCCTCGAGCCCTCGGCGGAATCCGGCGGTGCCGGCGACTGGAGCCCCAAGATCGACCTCTACGAGCTTCCCGACCGGATTCTGCTGCGGGCCGACCTGCCGGGGATGGACCCCGCCGACATCGACGTACGGCTGGAAGATGGCCAGCTCGTGCTCTCCGGGCGACGGCGCCCCCCAGGAGACGTGGATCCCGCCACCGCGCGCCGCATCGAAAGGCCCTTCGGCTCGTTTCTCCGACGCTATGCCCTGCCCGATGGCATCGACCCGGAGGGGGTCCGGGCCAGTTACGGTGGCGGGGTACTCGAGGTGATCCTGCGCCGCCAGCAAGAAACCTCCGTTCGCCGGATCCCCGTCCAGGGCTGAATGACGCCTGCCGCCCCACGCCCCGCTTTCCGCCCGTGAGGAGAACCCCGCCGATGACATTCCGCCCCGCCACTACCCTGCTTCTGGCCGCGCTGGCCGCGGCCCCGGGCGGCAGCCTGGCCACTGCCGAACCGGTTGCTCGTCGTACACCCGTGGTCGATGCAGTCGAACGGGTCTCCCCGGCGGTGGTCAACATCTCCACCGAGGTGATCGTCCGCAATCCTTATGCCCAGGCGCCGGACATCTTCAACTGGTTCTTCGGCGGGCGGCGCCAGCGACGCCAGTACTACGTGGAGAACTCCCTCGGCTCGGGAGTGATCGTCGACTCTCGGGGCTACGTGTTGACCAACAACCACGTGATCGCCGCGGCCAGCCGTATCACGATCACCTTCGTCGACGGCAAACAGGTCGAGGCGGATCTGGTGGGCTCGGACCAGGCCACGGATCTGGCCGTGCTCAAGCTCCAGGGAGAGGGCCCCTGGCCTGCCGTCGAAATGGGCACATCCTCCGACCTGATGGTGGGCGAGACTGCCATCGCCATCGGCAACCCCTTCGGCTTGCAGAGTTCGGTGACCACGGGCGTGATCTCGGCCACCGGCCGGATGCTCCCCGGACCCGACGAGGACGCCATCCCCTTCGCCGACTTCATTCAGACCGACGCGGCGATCAATCCCGGCAACTCCGGCGGTGCGCTGCTCAACATCCGCGGTGAGCTGATCGGCATCAACACCCAGATCGTCGCCAAGGGGCAGAACCTGGGCTTCGCGATTCCCATCGATCGGGCCCGCAAGGTACTGCGGGAGTTGAGGGACTACGGCTACCTGCGCCCGGCCTGGACCGGCCTGGTGGTCGAGGATCTCGATCCCCAGCAGGCGGAGTACCTCGAACTCGACTCCCACGAGGGCGTGCTGGTGGTCAAGATCTACCGCGACTCTCCGGCCACCGAGGCGCGCTTCCATCTCGGTGACGTGATCATCGCCGTCGGCTCGCGAAAGATCTCGAACATCGCCGATTGGGACACCGCCATCGCCCAGGTGGAATACGGCAAGCGCGTCAACGTCCGCCTGGTGCGCAAGGGAGAGGAAGTCGTCTATCCCCTGCGGGTCGAGGCCTTCCCCGCCGAGCGGGCCGAGGAATTCGCCTGGAGCGTGCTGGGGTTCACGGTCAAGGACCGCCGCGGGCTGGTGGTCATCGACGCTGTCCGGGACAATTCCAAGGCCGCGGAAATCGGCCTGGTCCCGGGCCTGGCCATACGCAGTCTCGGCGGCCACAAGGTGCGCAACGCCAAGCAGTTCTACGAAATCGTGCCGCAGATGCTCTACCGCCGCTCGGCCGATCTGGTGATCGCCGCCCGGCGAGGGCTCTACCGCATTCCGATACCGATTCGCTGACTCGACCAGCAAAGACGAGAGACGATGACCATGAGCGAAAGACCCTCCCGCCATTCCTGCTCGGAAGAGATGGCCGACACGCCCACCGAGGAGCTGCGGATCGAGGACCGCCGCCGCCTGACTCCCGACGGAGAGTTGCGCGACGATGCGGAGCGAAACGCGGATGCGCCTTCGGAGCAGGACCCTTCCCCCGAGAAGTCCGCCGAGAATCGGCAGACGCCCGACGACGCGAGCGCGGCCGCCGAGGAGGCGCTGGCGGCCGCCGAGCAGCGCGCCCTCGAGGCAGAGGAAAAGCTACGCCGCTACGCCACTGCCTACGACCAGATCAAAGAAGAGTCGGAAGCGTTGCGACGTCGCCTCGAGCGGGACTTCGAGCAGCGGGTGCGCGAGACCCTCTCTCGCACCTTCCTCGAGATGCTCGGCGCCCTCGACAACCTCGAGCGCACCTTCGCGCACGCCGAGCAGGGGCCCTTGCTCGAAGGGGTCAAGCTGGTGCACAAGCAGATGCTCGACCTGCTCGAGGCCGAGGGTGTCGAACGCCTCGAGGTGGTCGGCAAGCCCTTCGATCCCGAAGAATCGGAAGCGGTGATGGTCACTCCGGCGCAGGACGATCAGCAGAAGGGGCAGGTGGTCGAAGAACTGCGACCGGGCTATCGCTTCGAGGGCAAGATCCTGCGCCCGGCCCAGGTGCGGGTCGCTTCCTGATCCGGAAGCCACGTCGGGACGACTCAGGATGCGGGCTGGACCTCCCAGGCCTCGTCACCTTCGATCCAGCTCAGCAGGTAGTGTTCGCCCCGCACCTGCACGACGGACTCGTAGCGAATCGGCAGGGCCGGATCGGGGGCGGCGATCAGCCGCCGCTGCAAGGTCGCCTCGATCGGATGCAGGCGTCCGTGGGGATCGATCAGCATTCTCGGCTCCCCCGGCGGTCCATCCTGCGCTCGCGCGATGACCTGCCAGCGCGGAAAGGCAATGACCTGTCCCATGGCCCGACTCCCTTCTTCCCTCGAGGGCAATCTGGGCAGGGGCGAGAGCCGGGGCAACGGTGGCGGCAGCCGTGAGCAAGATCGACCGCCTGCGGCTGACAACGGACCGGCGGCGGCGAGGGGTCAGGCGTTTTCGTCCAGCGCGGTCTCGATCAGTTCCAGCGCCTGTTCGGCCAGTGACGAGGGCACCTGCACCTCCACGTGCCCCAGACCATCGAGGGTGAACCCGTGGGTCAGCCGCAGGGACTCGCCGCGCAGGCAGGAGGTGATACCGTGGGCATCGAGGAACGAGCGGATCACCTGGGCTTCGGCCTCACCCTGAGCGGTGTAGACCGTGACGGGATCGTCTGTCAGTGGAATGGCCATGGCCGTGCGCTCCTTCCAGAAGAACCGACCCACCGCTCTCGGACCAGTTATATCAGATAGGCCGCCGCGAAGCCGATCTGGGCCGCCATCATCATCAGGTACATGTGAGTCCAGGAGGGATGATTCTCGGTAGTGGCCATCGCCTCGGGATCCCGCAGAATCAGCCACACCGTGTAGCTGCCCCACGCTGCCAATCCCAGGCCCAGCACCACCAAGGCCACGGGATTGCCGGTCAGCACCGCGTGAGCGCCGGCGGGGTCGAAGGGATCCCGCAGCCAGACCCCCAGCGGCACCAGCAACCAGGGCAAAACGAAAGAGGGGGCCATCATCCACGCCGCCGCGCGCACGCCGAAGCGGATCGGCAGGGTACGACAGCCTCCGGCCAGGTCACCGTCCATGTCGGAGAAATCCTTGGTCGAGGCGGCGCCGACGAGAAACAGGGCGAAGACCAGCCCGATATACCACGGCTCGAAGGCCAGTACGGGGCCGACCATCGACCAGCCCGCGACCTTCAGCAGCATGCCGCGCGGGATGGCGATCGTCAGGTTGGCGCCGATGGCGTGACGCTTGGTGCGGCCCAGGGCGGGTGCCGAGTAGATGAAGGTGAAGGCCATGCCGGCCAGGTAGATGAAAAAGCAGGCGTGGCCGGCCAGTAGCCGGACGAGGAAGGGGGCCCCCTGCATCATGCCCTCGGGCACCAGCCAGCGGTCAGCCAGGCCCCGAGCCGGGTAGATCACCACCAGCCAGGTCGGGAACACTGCCGCGGCATAGAGCAGCCAGGTGTAGGCCCAGGCCGCCCGGAGAGAAATCCGCCCCGCGGGCAGCATGCGCTCGGGCTTGTTGATCCGATCGATCTCCAGGTCGTAGATCTGATTGATCACGTTGCTCGCCGCGTTGAGCAGCGCGGCGCAGACCGAGCCCAGCACGACGGTCAGAATCACCGAAAGATGCACCTCGCGGGCGGGATCCGGGTTCCAGTACGAGCCCCAGGCACAGATCGCGCCGGAGATCACCCCGAGTGTCGGTGGCAGGAGGGTGAACGGCCGGGTGAAACGGATGTACTCCGCCAGCCCACCGGATCCGCCGGTGGACGGCACTGCGCTCTGGCTCACGGGGGACTCCTTGAACGAAAAGCTGTAGCTCGGCGGCGAGAGATGGTAGGCCACAATCGCCGTCCGCGTCGAGTCCGCCGGATTTCCTCCCTCCCCGGCGATGCTCGGACTTCAGCTCGGACCTACCGCGTCACGACCAGGTCCACAGCGCCATGGCCACCAGCCCCCCCACCAGGGTGTTGAGGAAGTTCTGCGCCTCGTTGTTGATCTGGGCCCGACGCTCGAGCAGGGCCCCGAGGTAGCTCTCGAGAGTTGTCCCGACCCAGGCGGCGATCACCACCCAGGCCACCGCCTCGAGGGTGATCACTCCCACGCCCCATCCCAGCAGGCCCACCAGCAGCGAACCGGCGATCCCGGCCAGGGTTCCCTCCAGACTGATCGCGCCATCAGTACCCCGGGGGACGGGACGGAAGG
>JALTMS010000098.1 GCA_027001345.1 Acidobacteriota bacterium
GCGCCGGGAAGGAGACTGTGCCGGGGAGCGATTGTGGAAACGACGGGTCGAGAGCCTTCCCCGTGCGGTTCTTGATGGCCTGCTGGACATGGCAGACAGGCCGAGATCGGCATCGGACTCCAGGAGGACGCCATGAGTCGGGGTCTTTTCGAGCCATTCGTCGTTGCAGCCCTGATTCTTGCCGGGAGCAGTGGACTGTGCCTCGGAGAGGTGTCCATAGATTGCGATGGCGGGGAGGAGGTGCGGTCGGTCGTAGTGATGCATGAGTTGCTGGCTGGTGGTGAGAATGGTCCACCCTGGCCGGTGTTTCGGCTTCACGTTCCAGCGGCATGGGTGCTCAACGCCAGAGGAAGTGAGGGCGCGAATCCGGACGGCTGGCCGTCGATCGGCTGGGATCCCATCGCGGGCGCGCCGGAGGTGACCTGGGCGCGCCACGACGGCCAGGACTACGAGATCATGGTTTCCCGCTGGGACGTCAACCAGTGGACGACGCCCGTGGCGTTGACGGCGAATGACGTCGATGATCTCGATCCGGACATTGCCTACGCGCCGGATGGGACCGCCCGGCTGACCTTTTGGAGCGGGACCCAAGTCTTCATGCTCACCCGAGCGCCGGGGAGCGACTGGGGGCAGCCCGAGGCGGTGGACAGGGGAGAACGTCCGTCAGTTGCTGGGACGCAGATCGAGCGGTTGGCCTATCAGCGAAGTCCGGCGGGGGGGCCGTCAGAGATCGTCACTGCCGAGCATGCAGGTCAATGGGTGCCGGTCGTTCTCGCTACCACCGAGTTCGGCGGTTTCGATGGGGACGGGAGTCTGGACGTACGTCTCGAGGCTCAGGAGAACATGGTCTGGATCGTATGGGAGGACTCCCCGACCCGGCTCGGATGGTCCGAGTTGGAGGCCGGGGGTACCTGGTCGACGCCGGCTTTCGAGCCTGTTCTTGACCCGAGTGATGAGCAGGCAGCTCGACTGAGGATCAAGCTCGAGGTGCTCGGGAGGAGATCCCGCGTACCCTGACCTTCCCGCAGACACACCCCTTCTGGACAGCCGAGGGTAGGTATAATCATCGGGTCGAGGTGGAAGGGGGTGTTCTGATGATTCGTCTGTCGTCTGCCCTTGTCCTGCTGCTGTCTGTGGTGCCCGCGCTGGCGTCGGATCCAGTTGTCGCTACGGTCGATCTCTCCGCACCGCTCGAATGGTTCACGATCAACGATACGGGAGTTCTGCTGACCTATGCCGGTGAGCGACTCGAGATGATCGATGTTCTTCCCGCGGAGCCGGGGCCGGTGAAGACTCTCGTTCTTCCCGGACTCGATCGACATGCTTCGGTATTCGAAGTGCCGGCGACGGGGTTGCTCGTGGCCACCGATCTGCCCGGAGCGGCGCCGGACGATCCTCGGCGCTCGATGGCCATCGACACGCTTGGGGGGAGGATCCTCTGGAGCGGTCCCAGCCTGGGGCGCATGCTCTGGGTCGAGCTGTTTCTTCGTCGGGGCATCGCGGTCCTGCGTACCGAGGGCGGAGACCACGACGTCTCGGCCGTCGATCTGGCTACCGGCGAGGTGCTCTGGCAGCGGGATGAGATCAAGCTCTTGTGGTCCGAGCGGGACTATCTCGGCCTGCTGACGGATGCCTTCCTGATTGTCGATCCGAGCAGTGGCAAGACCCTGCGCCGGACGCCCATCGACGTGGGAAAGGGCGACCGCTTTTATCCTCCGATGGGCGATGCGGCCTTCGTTTTACGCCATGGCAGGGAGTTTCGAGGCACCGTTTATCCACCTTACGAGGGACCCTCGAGGCGGGACGGGCCCGAGGAGATCACACTCGAGGAGACGTGGAGGTTCCGGGCGGCCTCACCGATGATCA
>JALTMS010000099.1 GCA_027001345.1 Acidobacteriota bacterium
GTCTGCCGCTGAGCCGTGACGGCTCCGCCCTCGGCCTTTCTTCCCGCTTCGCGATTTTTTTTGTGCAGGGCTCTGTCGATCGGCCACTACACGAGAGAGGGCCGGGCTGTCGCTCGTCCAGAGTCGGGTGCCCGCACCGCCGGTCGCCCGCGCCCCGCCCGCCGATATCGGGAACCGAGGAGGGCAGCATGTCGAAACTGGGAACGACGCTACGCTACAGCTTGGGGGTTGCGCTGGCCGGCGGGTCGGGGGTCCTTCTCGCGCTCGCGCTCGGTTCGGCGATCCGCGCCCAGCGGCCGTCGGTGGACGAGGCGCGGAAGGAAGAGCAACGTCGGCAGACGGCTGAGATCCTCGAAGAGATGAATACGATCGCGGTGGGAGATCGTCTTCCCGATCACCTGCTGATGGATCCCGAGCAGAACCCGCTCCCTCTGTCCGAGGTGGTCGATCGCAAGACTCTGATCGTCTTCTTCGAGCCCTCCTGCGGTGGCTGCCGCTACGAGATGCAGGAGCTGAGCCGCGTTCTGCCGAAGCTGCCGCAATCTCCCCCACTGGTGATGATTTCGGCGGCGGACAGGGAGCAGATCGAGGAGGTTCGCTTCGAGTTTCAATTCCCGCACCCCATCCTTCATGACGAGGATGCGGCACTTACGCAAAGCCTGCGGATCCTCGCTTATCCCTTCAACGTGATCGTCGACGAGAACATGGTGATCCGCGACGTCATCGCCGGTGCGCTACCGGAGGAGGAACTTCTGGCCATCTTGCAGGGCTGATCCAAGGCTGAACCAGGGACCGCTCGACACATCTTCCATCCGTTAGGAGGTAGCTATGAAACGGCATGTGACTCTCTTCCTGCTGCTTCTGTTCGTCTTCGCATTCTCCTTCACTCTCACCCAGGCGCTGAGCGACGATGTGATCGGCCCTCCGCCGCCTCCACCGACCTGCTGCCGGATTCCCGCGACGGCTTCCCACTCGGAGGGCTGGGGGGTGCGGCTCAAGAACTCCCACACGTGCACCTGCGCGCCCATGTCGAACCCCGACAACTGCCTTCTCGTGTGCCCGATCCCCAAATAGTGCCCTGATCTAGACTCGTTTCCTCGCCCTGGTTCAGCCTTTCTTTTTTCTTGCGTTCTGCGGTCAGCGCTGCGTTGTCACCGCAGACTGCCAAATGACCCGCCAGGACCCGATCGCGGCTGCTGTATGATCGCGACCAGAGGCGAATATGTATGGGGATAGGGAAAGGTTCACGGCAGTAGCTGTCGTTGCGGCTGTGTCGATCCTGCTGACAGGTGCCGCGGCGGCATCGGGAAACACCAGCCTGGTCTATGTTGTCGATAGCGGTCGCAATTCCGTGGCGGTCATCGAGACGGAGCCCGGACCCGGTCTGGGGGCGCACCGAAAGGTGAGTGAGATTTTTCTCGACGAGGGGCCGGCTGGTAGCTTCGATCCCGCGGGGGTGGCCTTCTCCACTCTGCCCGCTGATCCCGGCGGTTTCGCGTTCGTCACCCAGGGAAGGTTCCTGAGGGTCATTGACGTTCACAAGCAGGTCAGCCCGATCGAGCACACCGTCGATGTGGGAACACTGATCGGGGATACGAGTCTGAGGCTCGCGAAGCTCGACGGTGCACCGTCCCGCCTCGGTCCGGTACCGGAGCAATACGATGCCGCTCTGTACCTGGTCGGATCCGTCCTGGTCTCTCGGGGCTTCGGAGCGGGGGGCGACGGGCCGGGACCGCCCAGCCACAGGGAACCCTACTACGTCATTCTCGACCAGCAAAAGCTGATCGTCTCGGGTGGCGGCGACCCCTCCGTCGTTCTCGACCACGGGCTCTTCTGCCCGCAGTCGCCGGGGTGCTGAGGC
>JALTMS010000100.1 GCA_027001345.1 Acidobacteriota bacterium
AGGTGATCGACATCCTCGGCCAGCTCCGAGCCATGGGCACCCTCTTCCTGACCTTCACCGGCGGTGAGATCTTCACCCGCAAGGACATCCTGACCCTCATCCGCCACGCACGGGGCCTGGGCTTTGCGCTGCGCCTGTTCACCAACGGCACCCTGGTCCGGGACGAGGCCATCGAGGCGATCGCCGAGGCCAGCGTGATCGGCGTGGAGATGTCGCTCTACGCGATGGATGCCGCGGCCCACGACGCCGTGACGCGGATTCCGGGTTCCTGGGCCAAGACCACCCTTGCGGCCCGAAGGATGCGGGCCGCCGGCATCCCGGTCGTGCTCAAAGCGCCGATCATGGCCGGCATCTCGAAGGAGTATGCCCAGGTCCTGGCCTTTGCCCGGGAGATCGGCGCCGAGTACCGCTTCGACCCCACCCTGATCGTGCGCAACGACCTTGACGATACTCCCGTCAATCACCGGATGAACCGTGCCGATCTGCTCGGTTTCTGCATGGATCCTCACCTCGGTCAGGCCGTGGCTCCCGGCACGGGACACAAACCCGACCCCGGTCAGTCGACCTGTGCGACCGCCCGGCGGGTCGCCCTGATCTCCTCTCGCGGCAGGGTCTACCCCTGCTCCCAGCGTTTCCCTCCCGCCGGCTCCCTGCGCGAACAGAGTTTCCGGGAAATCTGGGAGAACTCCCCTCTCCTGCTCCGCCTGCGCAACATCACGGCTCAGGATCTGCCCGTCTGCTCCGGCTGCGAGCAGAGTTCGTTCTGCGGCCGCTGCTCCCTCGATGCGCTCTTCGAGGACGGCGACTTCTTCGGTCCCAACACCTGGCGCTGTGAACTGGGCGAAATCCGGGTCCAGGCCTACGAGAAGGGCGGAACGACGGAACTGGAGATGATTCGCGCCAAGCTACAGCAGCGCGCACGCTCCAGCGCCAACAGGCTGCCGGCCTTCTCAGCCGCGACGGCGGCGCCAGGCTCGTCCTGCGGCCCAGGCGACCAGGGCGAGTAGATCGCCGGGGCGATCGACGGCCAGCCCCGCCACCAGCCGTCGCCTCCAGCCCCAGACGCCGGCACGTTCCTCGTCAGCGCTGATCGCCTCGATCAGACCACTGCGCAACGTTCGCGGCGGCCACCGGCCCTCGGGCCAGGCGCCAAAGAGCCTCTCGGTCCGCGCCAGGGCCACGCCGAGCGCCACCTCCCCGCCCACCTCCCGCGCCCGCGCGAGCAGGGCTTCGGCCTCCACCTCCGGGTCAGCCAGCAACAGCCGCAGATCGAGCCACCAGATCCAGCGAGCCAGCGCTCCGTGAAACGCCACCGCGTGCAGCGCCAGAAAGACCAGCAAGTCCTCGCGAGCCATGCCACCGACAGCATCCAGACCGGGCAGGGTTTGCCTGCGGGCGAAGACAGCCTCCAGCTCCCAGTGGGTGCGGTGTCGCGCCCCCAGCGCCCAGTGCAAATCGACCTGCAAGCGGGGTCGCACACGATTGCGATAGGTGCTGGCGAACCAGTACCGTCGGGCGTCGAGGGGATCGGGATGATCGCAGGCGAAGTCTGCGGCAGCGAGCACGCCCTCGGCCGCCGCGAGGTGCTCGGGACGAACCAGGAGATCGATGTCGTTGCTCGTCCGCTCGCCGGGGGGATAGATCCGCCGGCTGAGATCGGCTCCCTTCAGCGCCAGCATCTCGATGCCCGCCTCGGCCGCCCGGCGATCGATCTCCCCGAGAGCCTCGGCGAACAGCGCCTGCTCACCGAGGCCCTCGCGCCAGGCGGAGACCAGAGCCCGTGCCGGCGCCGAGTCAGTCAGCCCGTGAGCTGCCAGCCGGCCTCCCGCCCGGGACGCCAGTCGATGGGCCCGGGCGGGAG
>JALTMS010000101.1:0-3628 GCA_027001345.1 Acidobacteriota bacterium
GAGCGCGCCTTGATCGCGGCACGCGGTGTCCAGCAGGCCGAGACCCGCGCCTCGCTGCTGACCGGTCAGGGTGAGGGCCGGGTGGTGACGGTCGAGGCCCAGGGGCGACGGGGGGCGGTGGTCGCCTCGTGGCCGATCGAAGTCGGCCCGCTGCTGGAATCCACGCTGGCGGCCTCCTCCGCGTCGGTGGTGGCCACCAGCGCGACGCTCTCGGTGGCGCGCCGACTCGATCGGGCCTGCCGGCAGCTCGGGTTGCCCGAGGCCGAGAAGGTGATCGTCTCCTCGCCGTTCGACCACCGACGGCAGGCGGCGCTCTACATTCCTCAGGACTTTCCCGAGCCGCGCGATCCCGACTTTTCCCGCCGCTCGCTCGAGGAGATCGAGGCGCTGATTCGCATCAGTCGGGGGCGGGCGCTGGTGCTCTTCGCATCCCACCGGGCCCTCGAGGAGGCCGCCGCAGTGTTGCCGGATCGCCTGCCCTGGCCGGTGCTCGCCCAGGGTGAGTCGCCGCGGGAGAGGCTGGTCGAGGACTTTCGGCGGGACGTACACTCGGTCCTGCTCGGTACGGCTTCCTTCCGCCAGGGCATCGACGTGCCGGGGCAGGCCCTGTCGCTGGTGATCGTGGACAAGCTGCCCTTCGCCGTGCCGGACGATCCGCTGGTCGCCGCCCGGAGCGAGGCGATCCGGCGTCGTGGCGGCAATCCCTTCATGGAGGACTCCCTGCCCGAGGCGATCATCGCCTTGCGGCAGGCCCTCGGCCGACTGATCCGGAGCCGACGGGACCGTGGCCTGCTGGCCCTGCTCGACGTGCGGGTGCGTACCCGGCGTTACGGCGATGCGGTGCTCGCCTCCCTGCCCGAGTGGCCACTGGTCGGTAGCCTCGAGCAGGCCACCGAGTGGTTCGAAGGGCAGGTTCCCGGCGCAAACTGACTCCCGGGTCGCCAGACGGCGGATAACCTCGGTCGGGTATCCGTAAGTATTTCCGCGCGCGGCGCTTGATCGTCTTTCTTTCTCCTTGCCGGCGCGTGCGTTTCGGTCGTGGAGAACCCACATTGCCTGCAGGGGAGGAATCGAGTCGTTGGCAGGCATCCCCAGAGGTGGGCCAATGAAACTGCGGATCCTTTTCGTCGATGATGAGCCCCGTATCCTCGCTGGCCTCAGGCGCATGCTCCGCGCCCGGCGTGACGAATGGGAAACGGCATTTGCCGAATCGGGGGCCGAGGCCCTCGAGATCCTCGAGCGTGAGCCGTTCGACGTGATCGTTTCGGACATGCGGATGCCGGGCATGGACGGCGCCGAACTGCTGGCCGAGGTGCGCCGCCGGCATCCGGAGATGCTTCGGATCGTTCTCTCCGGACATTCGGAGATCGAACTGGTGCTCTCGTCGGTGGGGCCCTCCCATCAGTATCTGACCAAACCCTGCGATGCCGAGACCCTGCACGGCACCATCGTCCGCGCCGCCGCCTTGAGAGAGATCCTCGCCGATGAGAAGCTGCGCTCGATCGTCAGCCGCCTCGAACACATGCCGAGCATGCCCAAGCTCTTTTCGGCGCTGGTGGAAGAGCTGGGCAAGGATGACGCTTCGATCCCCCAGGTCGCGGCTCTGGTGATTCAGGATCCGGCCATGACGGCCCAGGTCCTGCGTCTGGTCAACTCGGCCTACTTCGGCCTGCCTCGAGAAATCAACAGTGCCGAGCGGGCGGTGAGCTATCTGGGAATCGGCCCGCTGTCGTCGCTGGTGCTCCGGGAGGGGCTGTTCGCCGAAGCCGACAGGGCCCTGATCGAGCGTTTCCATCTCGAAGAGATCTCCCGCCACGGCAACGACGTGGCCAGCCTCGCCCGGCGCCTGGCCAAGGATGCGGGGGCCGAGACCATTGAGGTCGAAGATGCCTTCACTGCCGGACTGCTGCACGATGCCGGCAAGGTCATCCTGGCGACCAACCTGCCGGACCGCTACGAGAAGGCCCTCGAGCAGCGGGTGGCGGGGGTCTGGAGCCGAGAACTCGAAGAAGAACTCGTCGGCGCCGATCACGGCGTGGTCGGTGCCTACCTGATGAGTGTCTGGGGCTTGCCGAGCACCGTGGTGGAGGCCATCGCCTACCATCACCGGCCGTCCGAGTGCCGGGCGCAGGGCCGGACGACGCTGACCTGGGTGCATGTGGCCAACGCTCTGGTCTCCGGTCGCTCCACTCCGTGTCACGTGGATACCGACTACCTCCGCCGCCTGGGTCTGGCCTCCAAGTGGGAACGGTGGCAGGAACTTGCCGAGGATCTGCATACCGTCGCCGAGGATGCCTGAGATGGAGCGCGTGCTCTTCGTCGATGACGAGGCCAACATCCTCTCCGGCATTCGGCGCAACCTGCGCCGGCGCTACGAGGTCTTCACCGCCGAAGGCGGTCAAGCAGGTCTGGAGGCTCTCGAACGCGAGGGCCCGTTTGCGGTGGTCGTCTCCGACTACCGCATGCCGGGCATGGATGGGGTCGAGTTCCTGGCTCGGGTGCGCGCGCAGAGTCCACACTCGGTTCGGATGATGCTCACCGGTCAGGCCGAGATGAGCGCAGTGATCGGTGCCATCAACTCATCGAAGATCTTTCGCTTTCTTCCCAAGCCGATCTCTCGAGACGAGCTGATCGGCGCCCTGGATGATGCCCTCGAACAGTACCGCCTGATCACGGCCGAAAAGCAGCTTCTCGAACAGACCCTCTCGAGCAGCGTCAAGGCACTGGTCGATCTGCTGGGGATGGTCAACCCGGTGGCCTTTTCACGCGCTGCGCGGGTCAAACGCTGTGTCGCGTGGCTGGTGGGCCGGCTCGAGCCGCCGAACCCCTGGGAGTTCGAACTGGCGGGCCTGCTGTCCCAGGTCGGCTGTGCGACGATTCCCGCCGAGACCCTGGAGAAGGTCTTCGCCGGGCAGCAGGTCAGCGAAGACGAGGCCGAGATGGTGGCCCACCACCCGCATACCAGCTACTGCCTGTTGCGTGAGATTCCACGTCTCGAGCGGGTCGCGGCGATGATCGCCCGGCAGAACGATCCGGACGACCCCTCGGGCCCGTTGGCCGACGACGAGGAGGTTCGCCTCGGCGCGCAGTTGATTCGACTGGCCACACACTTCGATGACCTGGTCAGCCGGGGGGGCTCTCCGCGGCAGGCGATCACCGAACTCGGTCGCGCCGATCCGCCGTTTGCGCCTGAACACCTGCGCCTGCTCGAGGCCTACGACGCGGACGAGGAGCGGTCGATGACGGTGCGAGCGGTGAGCTTGCGCGACATTGCTCCCGGAATGGTGCTCGACGAGGACGTGCTGGCATCCAATGGCGTGGTCGTCATCAGTCGAGGTCAAGAAGTCACCGGCGCGCTGGTGATGCGTCTGAAGAATTTCGACAAGGGGATGGGGATTCGGCAGCCGTTCCGCGTTCGTGTTCCCTGTTTCGCTCCCGTCGCGGTGAGCGAGGAGTCCGTGTGATGTCCGCAACCGTGCTGCTGGTCGATGACGAACCTCGAGTCACTGCTGCGCTCCGCCGCTGTTTGCGCCGCGAGGGATTGAATATACTCGAAGCTCACTCCGGAGAGCAGGCACTGGAACTGCTCGCCAGCCATGAGATCGATGTTCTGGTTAGCGTCGAGCGT
>JALTMS010000101.1:3638-7722 GCA_027001345.1 Acidobacteriota bacterium
CATCCTCTCCGGTCAGGCGACGCTCGACGCAGCGGTCAAGGCGATCAACGAGGGCAAGATCTTTCGCTTCCTGCTCAAGCCGTGCAACGAGACCGACCTGCTGTTCAGCATCCGACAGGGGCTCGAGTACCGCGAACTGCTGCGGGAGAATACCGAGCTGAGGCGAGCTGTCGAGGAGAAGACGGAACTATTGCGACGGCTCGAGGCGGACAATCCGGGAATCAGCGCCCTGGAGGAAGATGAGCAGGGCGCGGTGGTGATCGACGCTCGGGATGTATGAGCAGCAGAATTCATGGGCCTGCGATGGGAAGCATCGTGGAAGCCCGCCGCCTTGCTCGCGCCTATCCCGGCGCGGTGACGGGGGCCTGTAGCGGCAGCCGGATGCGGAAGGTCGTTCCACGGCCGACTTCACTGTCCACGTCGATCCTTCCGCCGTGCTGCTGGACGATCACGCCATGGGCGATGGCCAGGCCCTGACCGGTTCCGCGGCCGACTTCCTTGGTGGTGAAGAAGTGATCGAAGACCCGTGGCAGGTTTTCCGGGGCGATGCCGATCCCGGTATCTTCGATCTCGATCACCGCCTGGTCGTCTTCCACGCGGCTGCGAATGGTGATCACTCCCTTGCCATCGGCGCCGTCGCCGACCTTCTCCTCGATGGCATGGGCCGCGTTGACGATCATGTTCAGGACGACCTGGTTGAAGTCGCCATGGCTGCAGGCAACCGGCGGCATCTCGTCGTCGAGTTCGAGCTCGACGTCCGCAACGTATTTCCACTCGTTGCGTGCGACGGTGACGGTGCTGCGAATGGCCCGATTGAGGTCCACCGTTTGCTTGTCGATACTGCCCGGATGCGAGAAGTCCTTCATCGCACGCACGATGCTCGAAACACGGTCGAGCCCTTCGAGTGACTGGGCAACGGCCTGAGGCACCTCTTCGAGCAGGTAGTCCACGTCCGCCGCCTCGAGGGACTTCGCAATGCGCTCGAGGCTTGCCGCGGGATTCGGGTTGTTGGCGCCACACTCTGACTTGAGCTGCTCGAGCAGTGGTTCGAGATCCTCGAAGGCGTCCTTGAGGAAGCGAGTGTTGTCGGCCACGAACTGGGTCGGCGTATTGATCTCATGGGCGATGCCCGCCGCGAGCTGGCCGACGGCCTCGAGTTTCTGCGATTGCTGGAGCTGAGCTTCGAGTTCGAGTTCGCGGGAGACGTCGCGTCCGACCTTGACGAAGGATTCGATCTTGCCGTCGGGGCCGCGAACCGGCGAGATCATTGCCTTTTCCCGGTAGGTCGCCCCATCGGCACGCTGGCCGACGAGCAGGCCCTGCCAGGGCTGGCCCTGACGCAACTGAGCCACGATGGCCTCGAAATCGGTCGCCCTGCCTTCCGGCTCGCCGAGCTGTCGGAGATCCATCTGCAGCAGCTTCTCCCGCGGGTGGCCCGTGACCGTCACGCAAGCAGGGTTGACATAGAGCAGCTTGCCGAGATCGTCACTGACCGCCACGGCGTCCTCGGTTTGCTCGATGGCGCGGGTCAATAGACCTTTTTCCCGTTCCGCTCGGGTGGCGACGGCCGAAAGCACGAGCTGGCGTGCGACCGACTCGACGAAGAGTATCTCTTCCCGAGAGAAGCTGTGTGGATGGGGGAGACCGACGATCACCACGCCGAGCAGCTCGTCGCCATCTCGGCAGGGCACGAACAGGCCGCTGCGCAGCTCTCGGCACCGCAGCAGGGGGCAGGCCAGCGTGTCCTCCTGCCGGTCGAGATCCTCGATCGCGATCGTTTCGCGATGCAGGAACGCACAGGCGGCAGCGAATTCTTCGCTGATGGCAACAACCCGCTCTCGGCTGTCGGACGACGCTTCCCACTGCGAGGTGAGGGCGAGCACCTGACCGTCACGGAAGGGGCGCGCGACGGCCGCGAACGAGGCTTCGAGGGCTTCGCTCAACTCGCGACAGGCGGTGTCGGCGACGAACTGCGGGTCAGCCCGGAGCAGGATCATTTCACCGATGCGTGCCGAAGAGCGGGAGAAGCGCGCGTGGGCCCGCACTCGAAGTTCCATGCGCTTGAGCGAGGTGATATCCACATGGGTGCCGGTGACCCGCAGCGGGCGGCCTTGCGTGTCGCGGGCGACCACCTGGCCGGTGTCGAGGATCCAGATCCATTCGCCGCTGCGATGGCGCAGCCGGTACTCGGCACGGAAAACGGGAGTCTTGCCCTCGAGGTGTCGCTCGAGGTCCTTCTGCACCCATGGCAAGTCGTCGGGGTGGACTCGCTGCTTCCAGAACTCGTAGTGCGTGTCGATTTCATCGACCTCGTAGCCGAGCATGCGGGCCCACTCGTCGTTGACCACGATCTCGTCGCTTGCCACGTCCCAGTCCCACAGTCCCGTGTCGGCGCCCTTGATCGCCAGGCTCAGGCGCTGCTCGCTCTCGTGCAGGGCCTCGAGCGTTTCGAGGATTACTCGCCGTCTCCGCTCGACGATGGTTCGGGTCCAGGACAGGCCGAGCAGGCCCGCAAGCCAGACCGCCATCAGCAGCAGGCCCATCGAGCCCGCCCAGCGACCGATGACCGTGGATGCCGGAGAGAAGGGAATTTCGATCGAAAGACCGCCTTGCAGAGCGCTGGTGTCGTCACCCGACGTGCCGTGGCAGGCAGCGCAGGCAGGTTTCGCCCGCAGCGGCCGCATCACTCTGGCGATCGGTCGTCCGCCCCGGTTGCCGAAGACCACGACTTCGCTCTCGCCTCGAGCGAGGCGCTCGAGGGCCTGGCGTTCCCAGCCCAGGGGTCGGTTCGTAGGTTCCAGGGGATCGAGGCTCGCCAGGCGGCCGGTGAGCTGAGCTCGAGTGCGGCGAAGCGCTTCGACCTGTCGTGTCATGTAGGCTGGATTGACCAGCACCAGTTCTCGCCCGTCGCGTAGACGAACCGTGCGAAGGGAGGCTTTGAGGTGCTCGTTGGGGGGCGTATCCTTCGAGGCGAAGACATAGACTCCGCCCTTCGAGGCTGCCCAGGAGTGGTAGAGGAGGTCAGCGTCCAGCACGACGCGCCCGATCTCGACGGCATGCTGCCGTGTTTGCCGGACAGTGGACAGCAGGCTCGAGGTCAGCGCGCCGAGGAGCAACACAGACCAGGCCACTGCGGCCCACTGGAGCCCGCGGCGAGCCGTCGATTCCCGGAACGAACGGTGGGATCGAGACATCGTCATTCCTGCTCCCTGAGCAGAATATGGGTGGCCGCGGACCCCGCCGTCCATCGAAATGCGCATCAGCGCGCCAGATTTACGAGCCTTCCCGGCTCGACCGCCGGCCGGCCGGCCCTCGGGCCCGCTCGCTCCACACCAGGGTGACGAGGATTTACTTCTCGACCGCTGCGGGTAATCTTCCGGCTGTCGCCCGAGGGCGTCGGGAAGATTCGATGGACAGTGTCTTTCCCGGATACCGCAGGCGGGTCTCGTGAGCCGATGACACCTCGCCCGAAGTGGACAGCGGCCGTCGCGTGCGGGAAACTCTTGGCTCCCACCGCCCATCGGGCAGGAGAGCCTCTGCGATGACCCTCGAAGAAGCGATCAGGACAGCCATCGAGTACGAGACCCGGGTGCACGCCGCCTACAAGGACGCCCAGGAACAGGCCCATGACGAGGTGGGGCGCCGGGTATTCGGCACTCTGGCCAGGGAGGAGGCGGGTCACATCGCCTATCTTCGCCGACGGTTGGCGGAGTGGAAGGAGAGCGGCCGGCTGACCGATGAGGATCTGGAGACGGCTGTTCCGCCGGTGGCGCAGATCGAGGCGCACACCGAGAAGCTCGGAGAGAAACTGGTCGAACGCTCACCGATTGGCAAGGACGAGATCCGCCTTCTCGAGAAGGCGCTGAAGGTCGAGCAGGAGACCTCCGACTTCTACCGGCGCATGGTCGGTGAACTCGATGGCCAGGGGAGAGATCTCTTCGCCCGTTTTCTCGAGATCGAGGAGGGGCACGGCACCATCGTGCAGGCGGAGATCGACGCGGCCAACGGTCATGGCTTCTGGTTCGACATCCCCGAGTTCCGCCTCGGCTGAGGAGTCGAGCCGGGGGGGCTTGCTCGTTCCTCC
>JALTMS010000102.1 GCA_027001345.1 Acidobacteriota bacterium
GGAGAGGAGAGTCAAGGCAATGCCCTGCTCCCACAGCGCGGTCGGCTCCGAGTCCGGCCGCCACCAGCAGCGCACCCGTCCCCAGACACGAAACTCCAGCCGCGGATCGACCTTCGCCGCCTGGCCGGCGAGAGCCACCACCTCGTCTTCGGCGCGACGACCGGCACCGTCCAGATCCGTCCCCACCTCGAAGGTCCACCATGCAGATGGCTCGGAATCGTCCGAGGTTCTCTGCTCACGCCAGCCGCCGTCGGCGCGCAGCCCGCCGGTCTTCACCGCACCACCTCTACCCGCCACGCTCGCTCGCCATTCCCAGACAGCCAGCTCGAGGCGGCCGGCCCCGGACACCATCGGCGAGCGGCGGCAGCGGCGCCGAAACGACTGCTCGACTTCGGTGAGAATCTCCGCGTCCAAGACCGTCTCTTCCTCCTTCTGCGGGAGGCTAGCGCGAATTGACCCCCTGTGGGGCTGAAACCTATGTTCCTCCCTGGTGGACTGCGCAGTGGAAGAGGAGCGGCATCCGTGAAGGCCAGAGTGCTCGTCGTCGATTTCGAACCCCGTTCGCGGGAAGCGACGCTGTCGTTTCTTCGCGAGCGCGGCTACGACACCCTTGCCGTCACCTGCACCGCCGAGCTGAACAAGCTGCTCGAGCAGCCCACGCGATTGCCGGCCATCGCCCTGATCGAGCCTCTGCTGCCCGGTACGGACGGTTTCCAGGTCTGCCGAGACATTCGTGCAGCTCGAGGCGAGCAGCCCAGCCTGCTGCTGGTCGGCACGCGCATTCTCTACTCCGAGCGCTACCGCGGACTGGCTCACAAGGCCGGCGCCGACTTTTTCTTCAAGCGTCCCGACCAGAACGAGGAGGCCGTCGCGAGGATCGCCCAGTGGCTCGAGCAGCAGCAGGCAGCGCTCGAGCCGGCGGCGAGTGAGGAGGCCGCGGTCGCGCTCGCGGTCGCCCCCGGTCGGCAGGCCCATGCCGGCGCCGGCGAGCCCGAGGCCCCCCACGAGAGCAGCGTGTTCTCCGAGGACGTGATCGATCAGGCGCTGACCGGTGCCTTCCGCGCACCGACCGGGCCCGATCCCTTGCCGACCCTGGTCGATATTCCCGCGCCTGCCGCCACAGCCCAGACTCCCCCCGACGAGGCGGCCCTCGACGCCATTCTCTCCCGGGCCCTCGGGGGCCCGGCGCCGGCTGCTCCCACCGACGCGCCCGGCCCGCCGCCAGCCACGCCGTCCACCCCACGGCAGACGGAGATGGATTCCGACGCCGCCCTCGATGCCCTGTTCTCCGGCACCACGCCCGCTGCACCGGCCGAAGAGCACGCCGCAGGGGAGAAGGCACCCCTCGAAGGCATGGACCAGGGAACCGCCGAGCTGCTCTCGACCCTCGAAGAACTCGAGGCGTCCGTCCCCCAGCCCCCCGCCGAAATCACCGGCACGGGAGACGAATGGAGCATGACCGGGGGCTCGCCACTGGAAGTGGAGACCTCGATTCCGCTCTCACCCCCGCCACCACCGGAGGAAGAGGCTTCTCTCGGAGCGGTTTTCTCGAGTCTGCCCAGCCCCATCGCCGAGCCCGTCGAGCCTCCCTCACCCCCTGCGACGGGAGCCACGGGAGGGGAAAACACGTCCACAGGCAAGGAAAACCGGACCGGCAGGCAGGCCACGCGACTGCCCCGGACCCCGGCGCTGCCCCGCCGACGTCTTCCGCTGGCAGTCCTGCTGGCCATCGGCGCGCTGGCGGCGGTGGTGGTTCTGGGCATGTGGACCCTGCGCCCTCCGGAAAACACGACCACCGCGTCCGATCCGAGCGCCGCGGTGACGCCCGCCCAGCCACCACCGGCGCCCCGGGCCACAGC
>JALTMS010000103.1 GCA_027001345.1 Acidobacteriota bacterium
TGCCACTTCCCCGCGGCCCGCCGGCGGACGTGAGGGTGGATGCGGGCCGCGGGGAAGTGGCACGACAACGAGCCCCGGAAGCGGGGCGTTTGCAGGCAGCGCACCATGCGCGGCCGCGAGGGGGGGAGATGAAAGGAACAGGCACGGCCTTCAGGCGTGTGGTCGCCGTGTTGCTGGTCGGCATCGGCCTGGGGGCGGCGGCGGGCGCCCGGGCCTTCGAGGACGACGAAGGCTGCCTGCTCTGCCACAAGTATCCCAAGATGGGGCGGGTGACCGAAGACGGCGCCCGCCGTTCCTACTACGTGATGCCCCACGTCTTTGGCAAGACGGTACACCGCAACGTCCCCTGCCGCGACTGCCACAGCTATATCAAGGAGCTGCCTCACCGCGAGGTGAAGGAGGGCGTGCGCTGCGATTCCCGCTGCCATTCGATCAAGAATCCGGCCACCGGCAAGAACTTCAGTCACCAGCCCATCTACGAAGTCTATCGCCGGAGTACCCACGGGCGGCCGAAGCTGGCCACGGGCCTGGATGCGGACAAGCCCTATTGTGTCACCTGCCATACCAACCCGATCTACAATCCCGACGAGGACCAGCCCCCCAGGCACATCACGGACCGGTGCGTGGTCTGCCACGAGGACCGGGGCTTCGTCGAGGCCTGGTACAACCATACGAGTCGCCGGATCCGGGAGGTGCGGCGCGGCTCGGCGGAGATCGTCAGTCTGTGCAGTTCCTGCCACGGGGACGAAAAGCTGATCCAGAGGCACCTGGAGGCAGCGCGCAGGGACGGCCGGGAGCTGGGCAGGAAGTTCGAGATCGCCGCCGAATCCTACCAGGAGAGCTTTCATGGCAAGGTGACGCGTTACGGGTTCACCAAGGCCGCCAATTGCCTGGACTGCCATGCGGATCAGGAGAACTACTACCTGTCGGTCCACGAGATCCTGCCCTCGCGGGACCCGCAGGCCCCCACCTATCCGGACAACCGTCACAGGATCTGTCAGCGATGCCACAAGTATGCGGACGAAAGCTATGCTGCCATCGACCCCCATCCGGGCGACGACAAGGTGCACAACCCGTTCCGCTACTATGCCGAGGAAGTCTACAACTGGATCGGAAACATCGTCATCGTGGGTCTGGTCGGCCTGGCCCTGTTCGAGACCATTGGCCGCTGGCGCGACGGCGTGGTCTGGCGACTGCGCCATGGCTCGTCGTGGTGGCGCCGCAGCCGGCGCAACCGGGACCGGATCATATGACACCGCAGCGGATGCCACGCCCGGCCCGTGGCGTTCCGCCGTGCCGGGGAAGGAACGAGCATGAAACTGTCGCCTGATGCCAGGAAGGTGTTCGAGAAATCGATTCGCATCAACCGCATAGGTGATGTCGAGCGCAAGGAGCTCGAAGACCTGATCCATCGCATCCCCAACGATCGCGTGCTGCTCTACAAGAACGTGGTCTCGAACCCGATCGGCGATCTGCACCGCTACTCGATCCATATCCGCATCCAGCACATGCTGACCTTCGTCACCTTCCTCGCCCTTGCCTTCACCGGGCTGCCGATCAAGTTCTACGATCATGCCTGGGCGCAGATGCTGAACAGCCTGGTAGGGGGCGTCGGGGTCTCGCGCGTGATCCATCGCACCCTCGCGGTGGTGATGATCCTGAGCATGGTCTATCACCTGTTCACCATCACCTTCGGCACGGTGGAGAAGATCCTGTGCGGCAGGTTCGAGCTCTGGCGCACGATCATCCCGGTGGCCAAGGACCTGCGTGACTTTCGCGACGATCTGCTGTATTTCGCCGGGCGCCGGGATCAGCGTCCGGAGATGGACAAGTTCATGTACAA
>JALTMS010000104.1 GCA_027001345.1 Acidobacteriota bacterium
CACCTGGCCGCGTTCACTGGCGCCCTGTTTCGATCGCCCGAGCCGGGTCGATGCCCTGATCCACCTTGCTGTAGTCCAGCTCGCTGCCCCCCATCGAGTGGGGGATCAGAAATGCCACCATCATCGCGATGCCGGCGGCCACCACCAGAGCGCGACTGATCACTTCGCGCTTGCTCGGCCGCAGGCCGATCGCCGCGCAGGCGATGACCCACGACAGCCACATCACCAGCATCTTGTTGTCGGTCCAGTCGCCGCCGAAGGGGAAGCCGGTCCAGTAGGCGCCAAAGGCGTACTTCTGCACCAGCGGGCCGAGACACATCCCCCCGAGAGTCATGCCCGCCAGGGCGATCCAGGCCCACAGCCGCATCCTCCAGGGTGCGAAGAGCGCTCCGAGCCCGGCCCGCATGCCGATCAGCACCGAGAAGAACATCATCACCACATGGGGCCAGAGCACCCAGCCGGGGACGTGGTCCTTGAAGCGGATGATCACCTCACCCTGGGAGGGGATCCTCACCGATCGGCCGTCGGAGGTGGTCACTTCGATGTGGTACTCGAGCTTGCCCGCGGCGGGCTGAGCCGGCAGCGCTCCGACGAGCAGGGGTTGGCCCTGATGGTTTTCGCGGCGCAGCGTCTGCCGGGTGAAGGGGTCGTCGGTGCGGAGACGGCGGAAGACCAGCACGGCGTCGGAGACCTTGTCGCCCCCCGGATCCGGCAGCACCACCCGGGCAGCCTCGTTGGTCTTGATCGACCAGTCGCTCCGAATCAGCTTGTAGGCGTAGCTCTGTCCGGCGACCTCGAAATCGCCGCGAGCCGGATGGGTCGGGCCGGTGGCCCGCTGGTAGACCACCGCGGCGAGCATCAGGAAGACCGCGACGACCCAGAGCAGGCTGCGCAGCCACAACGGACTCTTGTTCACCTCGACACTCCTCCACACGGCACACAGCCGGCGCGTCGGCCCAGCGCTTCGGGTCGGCAGAGTATAACCACCGCTCCGAGAGTCGTCTGCTCCCGCTGCCGGGGCGGTGCAAAGCCCGCTCGGGCCGGTTACCATCTCCGCCCGATGGGTATCTCGACCGTTTCCCGGGAGGAGGTCCTCCACCTGGCCAGGCTGGCGGGGCTCCGCGTCGAGCCCGCCGAGGTGGCGGAGCTGGCCGATCTGCTCACACGGCTGCTCGAGTGGGGACTGGCCCTGCCCGAGGGCTCGCCGGATGGCGATACGACCGACCGGGTCGCCCCCCCTCGGCGAGACGACCAGCCCCTTCCGGGACTCTCCACCGAGCAGGCCCTGGCCGCAGCCCCACGAAGCCACGACGACCTGTTCATCGTCCCGCCCGTGATCCGCCGGGGGTCTTCTTGAGCGCCATGCCGGGCACCGCGATGGACCTGGCGGGCCGCGTGCGGCGCGGCGAGATCTCCGCCCGAGAGGTGATCTCGACCAGCCTCGAGCGCATCGGCCGCGAGAGCCTCAACGCCGTGGTGCACCCTCTCGAGCAGCACGCCCTCGAGCGAGCCGAGCAGATCGACCGGGCCCTGGAAGCCGGCGAGGATCCGGGCCCCCTCGTCGGCGTGCCCCTGCTGGTCAAGGAGAATCTCTGCACCCGAGTCGGCCCCACTTGCTGCGGGTCGGCGATGCTGGCGGGCTACAACGCCCCCTACGACGCCACCGCCGTCGCGCGCCTCGAACAGGCCGGAGCGGTGCTGGTCGGCAAGACGAACTGTGACGAATTCGCCATGGGCTCGTCGGGGGAGACCTCGTTCCACGGCCCCGTACGTCATCCCGCCGATCCCCAGCGGGTTCCCGGGGGATCGAGTTCGGGATCGGCCGCGGCGGCGCTCTGC
>JALTMS010000105.1:0-403 GCA_027001345.1 Acidobacteriota bacterium
TTGCTCGAGGGCGGCGGTGGCCGAGGCGTAGACGCCGCGCACCAGAGCTTCCCGCTCAGCCGCGAGCTGGGTCCAGCTCACCGCGTCCAGCATGGGGTGAGCCCGTGGCGCGGAAGGTGGCGCGGGAGTGCACGCAGGCATCCCCAGCGTCAGCGCCATCGCCAGAACTTGCCGGTATCGACTAGCCATCGAGCGCGGGGAGTTGCATGAAAAAGTCGTTGCCCTTGTCGTCGACCAGGATGAAGGCCGGGAAGTCTTCGACCTCGATCTTCCACACGGCCTCCATGCCCAGCTCCTCGAAGTCGAGGCATTCGACCTTGCGGATGTTCCTCCGAGCGAGCAGGGCCGCCGGGCCGCCGATCGAGCCGAGATAGAAGCCCCCGTGCTTGCGGCAGGCTTCGGT
>JALTMS010000105.1:413-1835 GCA_027001345.1 Acidobacteriota bacterium
ACTGGAAGAGATCGACATAGGGATCCATCCGACCGGCGGTGGTCGGCCCGAACGAGCCGGAGGGCAAGCCCTCGGGAGTCTTGGCCGGGCCGGCGTAGTACACCGGGTGCTGCTTGAAGTAGTCGGGCAGATCCTCGCCCCGGTCGAGACGCTCCTTGAGCCGGGCATGGGCGATGTCCCGGGCGACGATCAGGGTGCCGGAGAGCAGCAGGGGGGTGGCCACCGGATACGCGGAGAGTTCGGCGAGGATGGCCTTCATCGGACGCTGGAGGTCGATGCGCACGGCCCTGTGGCCCTCGACCTGGCCGCGGTACTTCTCCGGGATGAAGCGTTCGGGTCGGGTCTCGAGCTGCTCGAGCCACAGGCCCTGCTCATCGATGCGGGCCTTGATGTTGCGGTCCGCAGAGCAGGAGACCCCCATGCCCACCGGGCACGAGGCACCGTGGCGGGGCAGTCGGACGACCCGCACGTCGAGGGCGAAGTGGCGGCCTCCGAACTGAGCGCCGATGCCGCAGGTCCGGGCGGCCTCGAGCAGCTTGTCTTCCAGTTCCCGGTCGCGAAAGGCACGGCCGTGCGGGTTGCCCGACGTGGGGAGCTGGTCGAGGGCCTTGGCGCTGGCCAGCTTGACGGTCTTGAGGTTGGCCTCCGCCGAGGTGCCGCCGATGACGAAGGCCAGGTGGTAGGGGGGACAGGCGGCCGTGCCGAGAGTGCGCATCTTTTCGCTCAGCATGCGCAGCAGGCTGTCGGGATTGAGCAGCGCCTTGGTCTCCTGGTAGAGGTAGGTCTTGTTCGCCGAGCCGCCCCCCTTGGCCAGGAAGAGAAACTCGTATTTCTCGCCCGCGGTGGCGTAGATGTCGATCTGGGCCGGCAGATTGGTGCCCGAGTTCCGCTCCTCGTACATCGTCAGGGGCACGGTCTGGGAGTAGCGCAGGTTTTCCCGGGTGTAGGTCTCGAAGACCCCGCGCGAGAGGTACTCGGCATCGTTGACGCCGGTCCAGACCTGCTGCCCCTTCTTGGCCACGATGGTGGCCGTGCCCGTGTCCTGGCACAGGGGCAGCACCCCCTCGGCGGCGACCGCGGCATTCTCGAGCAGGGCCAGCGCCACCCCCCGATCGTTGGCGCTGGCCTGGGGATCGTCGAGGATCGCCGCGACAGCCTCGAGATGGCGGGGGCGCAGCATGAAGGCCACGTCTCTGAGGGCCTGGCGGGCGAGGTGGGTCAGGGCTTCGGGATCGACGACGAGGATCTTGCGGCCCCGGAAAGTCTCGGTGGCAACGAAGTCGTCGGTGAGCAGACGGTACTCGGTGTCATCCCCGGCGAGGGGAAAGGGCTCCTGGTAGACGAAGTCGGCCATTGACAGGACTCCTCATCGGGACCGATCCCTTAGGAGACGGATCGCGACGGGTGCGGGCGGGGGTGGGT
>JALTMS010000106.1 GCA_027001345.1 Acidobacteriota bacterium
GGTGAGGGCTGGGTCGGACAAGACACTGCATCTGTTCGACACTTTTTGCGGCATGCCGGAGACGGACCCGCAGCGCGACTACCACAAGAAGGGTGAGTTCGACGACACTTCCCTGGAAGCGGTGCGCGCCTTTCTCGATGGGCTGGACCGCGTCGCGTTCCATCCCGGGCGCTTCCCGGCTTCGGCGGGGGCCGTGGAGGACAGTCGTTTCTGCTTCGTGCACATCGACGTGGACATCTACCAGTCGGTGCTCGACTGCTGCGAGTTTTTCTACCGGCGGCTGACCACCGGCGGCGTGCTCGTCTTCGACGACTACGGCTTCGTCACCTGCCCGGGGGCGAAAGAAGCGGTCGACGAGTTCTTCGCGGGAGAGCCGGACGCCCCTTGCTACCTGCCCACGGGACAGTGCCTGGTGTGGAAGAAGTGAAGCCGGCTGTGCTTTTTTCATGAGGGCTACGGTTCTCGCTCGCCTTTCCTGTCTCCGCGCATCGCCACCCGTTGCTGCTTGACTCGGACTTCGGGGTTCACGTGGGCCTGTCTCACAGGTATTGACCGGCTGACGCGCGCCGATGCGTGGGGGCGAGAGTCCACCGCTGTGGACTCGATGCGAAACACGGGCAGGGCATCGGCGGCCAGGTGCGGCGCGCGTCGCAGGTTGCGGCCGATCTCGTCGACGGGTCGCCGCCACTCCACCTCGCCGTGCTGCCCCCGCACCTCGAGCAGACCGGCGTGGATCAGCCCGTGGCAGGTACCGCACACCGCCAGCAGGTTGAACGCGGCGGTGACGCCGCCCTCGCTGCGGAAGACCACATGGTGCGCGTGGTCCGCAGGATTCGAGCAGTGGGGGTTGGAGCAGATCGTGCCGTCCCGTAGCAGCACCTTGCGGCGCAGAGCAGGGGGCGTCGGGCCGTTGCTCACGGGCTCCGGGCCGGGCCTTGCGCCGTCAATGGCTGCTTCAACGGTGGCCGCTCCCTCGACCCGCTGGACTTCGCTTTCGTCGACCTCCACCAGCCCTTCCGGGGTGTGCACGCCCGCCCGCCGGCACTCGGGGCAGACCTGGTAGACCAGGGCATAGCTGGCCGCATCGCTCACGTCCGGCGCGTCTGCGCGGCCGGCCCGGGCGGCGAGCACCTGCTCGCAGAGCAAGAGCATCGCATCCTCGAAGCCCACCTCCTGCCCGCCGGACTTCTCGGCGACCTGTTCGCCGTAGAGCTGCATCACCTTGCGGAACTTTTCGTACTGGGAGGCGGTCATCTGCAAGACCACCCGCCGCCCGAGGGCCGGCAGGCCGTAGCCTCGCTGCCGCGGTCGATCTCGGCCTCGGTTCCGGGCATCGCGGGCCTCCCGCCGGAGCTGTTCGGCGGTCCCCTCCGCGGCGAGGCGCAGCCACTGCTCTTCGGTGTCCGCCGTTGCCACCTCCGCGATGGCCCGCAGCGCCGACCAGCAGATCTCTCCCGCGACGAACGCCTCGAGGCAGCGCGGCAAGCCATCGAGAGCCCGCGCCACCTTGATCAGCGCATAGGTCTCCGACCGCCGGAAGCCGAAGGTCTTGTCGGCATAGGCCGCCACGGAGGGAAAGCCCAGGTCGAAGAAATCGCGACTGTCCTGGAAGATGCGCAGCGCCTGGGCGAGGGCCAGGCGCCCGCGGTTGCCGACGCGGTGAGCTTCTACGGCATGCAGGTGGAGCTGCTCGGCAGACAGGGTGGTGGAAGCTGGAGCGCAAGCAGGTGAAACAGCAGACATGGGAAACCTCGTGGAAGTGAGTTTCGAGGAATCATCATCAAGACAGATATCTTACCGTCTTCGCGCCTGCCGCGCAAGACACCGA
>JALTMS010000107.1 GCA_027001345.1 Acidobacteriota bacterium
GCATGTCCAGTCGACCGGACTGCCCAAGCTCGATCACCGAGCGCGGCAGGTGACAGATGTAGGACTGGTAGAAGGCGTCGCCGCGAATGATCTCCAGCCTGTCTCCGCCCCCGTGGATTCCCACCGGAAGCATGCCGCAGGCATGGATGATCTCCCGCGGTACGTACACTGGCAGGTAGCCCACCGCCTTGCGACCGGGCTCGGCCTCGAGCCACCGGCGCACGGCTCCGAACTCCAGGTCCTCGTAGATCTCGGTGGCCCACTCCACGATGCTCGCACGGTCCACGAGCCCTCCTTCCGGGCGGCACTGCCGCCATTGACGAACGAACGTTCGATAGAATACGCAGGCAGAATCGGGAGTCAAGGGGGTTGGCGCCCCCTTGTTCTCCCAGCGTCGCGACAAGTCGAGCGAAAGTCGGCTGGTCAGCCCTGGAGGGGCGTGGGGTACTCGCTGTCCCCCAGCAGATCCGCGATGGTGGTCTTGCGGAAAGACTCCTCCGCGCTGGCCATGGCGGCGTCCAGGCGCCGGTGAAGGCTGCAAAGGTGGTCTCGGTGGGAGGGGATGCCCAGGGGACAGGAGCGGATCCGCTTGAGGGGATCCACCGCGTTCAGCACGTCGAGAACGGTGATCTCGGTCAGCGGCCGGGATAGCGTAAAGCCCCCCGAAGGCCCCCGCTGACTCGACACAAGCCCCGATTTTGCAAGCCCTTGCAGAACCTTCGCCAGGTAGCCCGCAGGAACCTGGGTGCGGAGCGCAATCTCCTGGGTCGTCAGGGGGCCGTCAGGGTCTTCCGCCAGGCAGACAACCGCGCGCAGGGCGTATTCGGCGGTCTGGGAGATCATCGGAGGGAGTCCTCCACGGCAATTCTGGACAAGTTTATCCCTTTGTGTTGACTCAAGTCAATAGAAGACCTTGACGTCCAAAATAGCCACGCTATCGTTCTGGGCGAAGGAGAAAAAAGACCTTCATATCCTAAATGCCAGCGGTTCTTCGTTACAGGAGGAACGGACCGTGAGTTACCGCAAGTACTTCTGGGCCTTCGGGCTCGTGATCGTCCTCTCGTTCGCCGTGCTCGGTGGATTCGGCTTCGAGATCTACCAGAAGGCGCCGCCGCGCCCCGAGCAAATCGTCAGCTCCAGTGGCGAGGTGCTCTACACCCACCAGGATCTACTCGACGGGCAGAACGTCTGGCAGTCCATGGGAGGCCAGCAGGTCGGTTCGATCTGGGGCCATGGGGCCTACGTGGCACCCGACTGGAGCGCCGACTGGCTCCACCGCGAGGCGATCGCCATGCTCGATCTCCTCGCTCGTCAGAACTACGGCCGCGACTTCGAGACCCTGGGCCCGGGTGAGCAGGCTGCGGTCAAGGCCGCGGTGCAGGCGGAGATGCGGCACAACGGCTACGATGCGGATCGTGACGTGCTGGTGATCTCCGACCTGCGCGCCCGCGCGGTCACCGAGGTAGCCGCCCACTACGACGCCCTGTTCAGCGACGACCCATCCCAGACCGAGCTGCGCGAGGCCTACGCCATCCCCCCGGGCTCGGTCCCCGATCCGGAGCGGCGCCACAAGCTGACCGCCTTCTTCTTCTGGGCCAGTTGGACCTGTGCCGCCGAGCGCCCCGGCGAGGCCGTCAGCTACACCAACAACTGGCCCGCCGAGCCTCTGGTGGGTAATCACCCCAGCGCCTCGATCGTCGGCTGGTCACTGATCAGCATCCTGGTGCTGATCCTCGGTATCGGCGCTCTGGCCTGGCACTTTGCCCGCAAAGGGGGCGAGGAAGACAACCCCGACGCTCCGACCAAGGATCCCTTCCTCGGCCTCCAGCCCACGCCCTCGATGAAGGCCACGTACAAGTATTTCTGGACGGTGGGCCTACTGGCGGTGGTGCAGGTGCTGCTCGGCATCATCGCCGCCCACTACGGCGTGGAAGGTGACGGCTTCTACGGTTTCGACATTCAGTCCTTCCTGCCCTACTCGGTGGTGCGCACCTGGCACACCCAGGCCGGGATCTTCTGGATCGCCACCGCCTGGCTGGCCACCGGCCTGTTCATCGCCCCCGCCATCGGTGGCCGCGAACCCAAGGGTCAGCGTTTCCTGGTCAACTTCCTCTACGTCTGTGTCCTGACCATCGTCGGTGGCTCGATGCTGGGCGAATGGCTCGGCATCCACCAGAAGCTGGGCTATGCCGGCAACTTCTGGTTCGGCCACCAGGGCTACGAATACGTCGACCTGGGGCGCTTCTGGCAGTTGTTCCTCTTCGTCGGACTGTTGATCTGGTTCACCCTGGTGGTGCGCGCCCTGGCACCTGCCTTCCGCGAGAAAGAGGGCCGGCCCCTGCTCGGCCTGTTCACCATCGCCGCCGGCGCCATCGGCCTGTTCTACGGCGCGGGCCTGATGTGGGGCCAGCACACTCACCTTTCCATCGCCGAGTACTGGCGCTGGTGGGTGGTCCACCTGTGGGTCGAGGGCTTCTTCGAAGTCTTTGCCACTGTGGCCATCGCCTTCCTCTTCTCCCGCATGGGCCTGATCCGTGCCCGCACCGCGACGGCGGCCGCCTTCTTCACCAGCACGATCTACCTCACCGGCGGGATCATCGGCACCATGCACCACCTCTATTTCACCGGAACTCCCACCGGCGTGATGGCTCTCGGGGCCACTTTCTCCGCCCTCGAGATCGTGCCGCTGGTCTTCGTCGGCTTCGAGGCGATGAGCAACCTGCGCCTGTCGACGAGCCGGCCGTGGGTCACCCACTATCGCTGGCCGATCTACTTCTTCGTCGCCGTGTCCTTCTGGAACCTGGTCGGCGCGGGGGTCTTCGGCTTCCTTATCAACCCGCCCATCGCCCTCTACTACGTGCAGGGACTCAACACCACGCCGGTCCACGGCCACTCCGCCCTCTTCGGCGTCTACGGCATGCTGGGCTTCGGCCTGCTGCTGTTCAGCCTGCGGGCAATGACCATCCGCTACGTGTGGAAGGAAAAGCTGCTGTCCATCGCCTTCTGGTCGCTGAACATCGGCCTGGCAGCGATGGTGCTGTTGAGCCTGCTGCCCATCGGCCTGCTCCAGACCTGGGCCAGCATCACCCACGGCATGTGGTTCGCCCGCAGCGCCGAATTCATGCAGACCGGCTTGATGGACAACCTGCGCTGGATGCGGGTGTTCGGCGACGTGATCTTCTCGGTGGGCATCGTGGCCATGGCCTGGTTCATCACCGGCATCGCCACCGGCAGCAGTTTTGCCGGTGAACTGGCAGGCAAGAGCGACGCTCCCGACGGTCGCAAGGCCTCGAGCCGCGCCTGACTGCAAAACCCCGGAAAGGTCGTCAAGGGAGCGGGCCCGGCCCGCTCCCCCTTTTTTTCGTCACTGCAAGACGTTTGTTTTCATTGCTTTAAGAAACACTGCAAACAACTGGCACAGAGCCTGGAAGCCGCCGGAGCACCCGGCTGCGCGCCGCACTGACTAACCCCTACTTCATAACTCGCTATTAATTAAGCCGAACCCTTGCGTATGTGGGTTCTTCGGTGGACCTTGCTGCCATGTACGCGACGCCAAGGGAAAAGCGGTTTCACCGCACCGCCGTCGTTGCGGCGGCCATTGCCGCCTGCGCGCTGGTGATCTCGGCTCCTCTTGCCGACAAGATCCGGGGCTCCAAGCACGACTTCACCAGCGCCTCCTGGAACCCCACCGGTGAGATCTGCCGCGTCTGCCACGTCCCCCACGACCAGGGCCGCGAGACGGGGCTGATCGGTTTGCTGTGGAACCACGAACTTTCCCAGGCAAACTACCAGCTCTATTCCAGTGAGCTGCTCGAGAACAATCCCGAGCAACCTCGTACCGCCTCCAAGCAGTGCCTGTGCTGCCATGACGGTACCGTTGCCCTCGACGCCTTTGACGGCAACGCCGGTTCCCACTACATGACGGGCCTGTCGCTGATCGGCACCGACCTGCGCGCCACCCACCCCATCAGTATCGCCTGGAGCCACGAGCCCGGCCTGAACTGCGACAACTGCCACAACGTGCACAACAACAAGCCGGGCCTGCTCGCCTCACCCCTGCCTTTCTTCGACGGCCGGGTCGAATGTCCGAGCTGCCACGAGCCGCACAACGACATCCCGCTCAACACCCAGCCTGGCAAGCGCTTCATGCTGCGCAAGTCGATGCAGAAGTCCGAACTCTGCTTCCACTGCCACAACAAGTAGCCCTGGCACCCCGCCCCCTCCCGCTCTCGGCGCCATCCGCAACCCTGGCGACCTCGCCTGCTACGGATGTGCCCCACTTCCGCAGAAAATAAGGGCTCTGCTTGACAATGTGTGGGTAGCACCTCCGGAGAAAGCGTTGCCGGGTTAACCGTGCTCCGAGTCTGGCGGCGGGTGGAGGGGGCTCGTCCTGGCACCCTCCAGTTGACACCGATCAACCCCCAAAGCGCTGGCGATCACCTGCTTGGACGCCATGGGCCCGGCGGGCGCACCCACAAACACGTGAGGAGAGCCCGTTTTTCTGCCATGGACCGTGCAGCGATGTCAAGGAGAGCGGGACAACCGAGACGTCTTGCTCTCACCCGGCCTGGACACGCCTCCGCAGCAAGCGATAGTCCACCAACCGTCCCAGTGACGTCATCGCGCGCTCGGCGGTGGTGAAGGTAGGCACGCCGCCCTCTTCGAGGGCCTCGACGAAGGCGTTGTACATGGTTCCGGCGTTGACGGAGACCACCACGGGCTTGTCGTGTCGGCTGGCCTGGCGAACGATGCGGATCGCCAGGTTTTCGCGGTCGCGCTCCATCTCCTCGGGCTTGGTGTGCAGGGCTACGGTGTGGGGTACCACCGAGATGAACAGGGCATGCACGCCGGGATCCTCGAGGGTCAGCTCGATGCAGCGCTCGAAGGTGGCGTCGTCTGCCATCGGCGTCAGGTCGAGGAAGGGATTGACTGAAACGAACGGGGGCAGGGCCTGGCGGAGCTGCTGGGCGGTCGCCTCGGAAAACTCCGCCAGTTCGAGCTGGCCGATGTTGTCCGCCGCGTAGGTGCTCTCGAAGCCCGCGTTGACCACTCCCGCCACCCGCCGGCCGCCGATCTTCTTGCTGCCCATCAGCGAGAAGGTCTTGAGCAGATCCTTGTGATCGAGAATGTGGTCGGCCACGATGGCGCCGGCCTGCTCCATGGCCGCCAGGGCCACCTTGTAGTCGCCGGTCATCGATGCCGTGTGGGACGCCGCGGCGCGGGAGCCGGCGTCGGTGCGCCCGGCCTTGTAGACGATCACGGGCTTGGTCGAGCGGCACACCGCGTCGAAGAACTTGCGCCCCCCCGAGGGCTTGAATCCCTCGATGTAGACCCCGATCACGTCGATCGCCGGATCCTGGTCGAAGTAAGCCACCAGGTCGCCGGGATCCACGTCGAGCTGGTTGCCGTAGCTCACCACCACCCGCGGGTAGATCGCGCTCTTGAGCTTGTCCAGCTCGGAGACGCCCAGGGCCCCGCTCTGGGTCAGCAGGGCCACGTTGGACTGCTTGCGTGGACGATACTCGAGTTTTTCTTCGGGGATGAAGAGGGTATTGAGACCGGGTCGGTCTTCCACCGGCGCGCGGAAGATGCCCAGGCAGTTGGGCCCCACGATGCGAATCCCGCTGCCGGCGACCACGTCGAGGATCTGCCGCTCGAGGGTGGCGCCGGTCTGCACTTCCGAAAAGCCACCGGGGATCAGCACCAGGCCCCGGGCGCCGATCTTGCGCGCCTGATCGGCCACCTCGGGGGCCAGGGGCGCGGGTACGCAGACCACCACCAGCTCCACCGGCTTGCCGATGGCCTCGAGGCTCTGGTGAAGCGGATAACTCTGGCCACCGATCACCGCCTGGCCCCCCTTGACGTTGACCAGGTAGAGATCCTCCCGACCCAGGTTGTGCAGCAGGGTGGCGATGTTGTTGCCGGTCTTGGTGTTGTCGGTGGCCGAGACGCCTACCACGGCGATGCCCTCGGGCCAGAACAGCGCATCGAGACCCTCGGGTCGGGGGCCGGAGAGCAGGTCCAGCCGCTGCTCGGCGGAGAAGACCTGAGCCAGCCCGTCGATGGCGATCAGCTCATCCTGGTGATCGACCACAAAGGGGTTGACCTCGAACTCCGAGAGCAGCAGCCGGGGCGGAGCCGGGTTGAGGCTCGAATAGTGCTCGAAGAGGGCGCTGATCGCGCCGATCGCCTCGGCGATCAGATCGATGTGGCCGGTGTTGCCCTCCTCCCGGTACTTGCGGGCAATGGCCGTGGTCTCGAGCAGCTCGCGGCAAGCCGCCTCCTCCAGGGGCAGCAGGCGCACGTTGGGCGCCGAGAAATACTTGGCGAAGTGCTCGGCGTCGGTGCCCCCCTTGCTGAAGGAGATCACCGGGCCGAAGGCCATCGAGACCTTGGCGCCGATCAGCACCTCATTACCCAGGTCCTTCGAGTACTCCACGAAAGAGGTCAGCAGGAACCCCTCGATACGCGGCGCCGCCCCAGCGAAGTGAGAGTGGACCTCGATCTCCTCGCGCATCCGGCGCATCGCCCCGCGGATGCGCTCCCGGTCCCGCAGGACGATGCGCACGCCGCCCACGCGGGTCTTGTGGGCGATATCCGAGGAGACCACCTTGAGCACCAGGCGCTCGGTGCCGAACTCAGCCAGCATGCCGGGCTGGAGATCGTCGGGCTCGCGCAGGAAGAGCCAGGTCGGAACTTGCAAACCGAGGGCCTGGAGAATGCGGTAGACCTCGGGCTCGAGCAGTCGCTCGCGCCCCTCCTCCGCCGCCTCGGCCATGACGGCATCGATCTCCCGAATCTGCCTGTCCGACAGACCTGCGCTCATTTTTTCTTTTCCTCGGTGACGACTGCTATTCGCGGGGCTTGCCCAGCACCTCGGCGAAGGCCGCATCGTCCATTTCGCGGCCCTCGGCGATGAGCTGACGGTAGCGGATGAAGTCGATGGTGTCGGTACCGGTGAGCTTGCGGGTGTTGAAGGCGTTGAAGCCGAGCAGGGCCTCGTTCGCCATGTTCGCCGACAGCCAGTGCCGGTTGGGGACCTTCATCATGTCCCAGAAGAAGCGCTTTTTCGAACGAATGCCGTCGATGGACTTGATCAGGCAGCCGGGGAAGAGATTCGCCAGCCGCCAGACCACCGAGTCGACCTCCTGATCGAGCAGCTCGAAGTCGATCTCGCCCTGCTTGAGCTGTGCCTTGGCCTGCCGGGCCGCGTCGCCGGTCTTGAACTCACCGTAGACGATCTCGCCCTCGTCCACGTAGCGATCGGTGATCACCAGGGGGTTCGGCACGAACTTGCCATCGACCTTGAGCACTCGTTTGACCGCGGTGATCAGGCCCTTCATCTTCATCTTGTACGAACTCCACATCTCGCAGGACACGCAGTTCCACATGGCGTCCTCGATGGAGAGCATCCAGGGAAGAAAGTCGGTGGAGCCGCCGTCGGGAGCCGAACCGTGGCGCGGGCCGGCCTGCCCGAAGACCGCCAGATCAGAGGTCAGGGTGAAATCGCAGGCCATGCCGATCTCCTGCCCTCCGGCCACCCGCATGCCGTTGACCCGGCAGATGGTCGGCTTCTTGCAGCCGAGGATCGCATCGACCATGCCGTTGAAGATGTCC
>JALTMS010000108.1 GCA_027001345.1 Acidobacteriota bacterium
CCTGTTTCAGGAGCGTGCGCACCCGCGCCAGAGGGTGCTCGCCCTTCTCCAGCAGCGCCTCGACGTCGATGGTGGCGATGATCTCGGCCTGGGTGGCCCAGTAGGGGGCCTTCCCGGGCTCGGGCCGGTCTGCGGCGCGGTCCGGTGATCCCTCCCGGCCGGCCTTCGCGGGAGCCCTTCCCCCTCCTGCCGGATCCGCCGCGGGCAGCCCCGCCGCCTTGCGAAGCTCGAGCACCAGCTCCCGGGTGTCGATTCCCGCGATGCCCGCGGCCTTCTCGATCGTCGCCAGCTTGGCGACGGTCTTGCGTAGCACGGGGTTCTTGAGCTTGTTGAAGATCGGTGCGATCTCGATCAGTTTCTCTTCCAGTTCCGGGTAGGCCTCGAGCAGGGCCCCGATCTTCGTATCCGGAGTGATCGCCGGTTTGCTCATGCCTTCTCCTCCTCTTCCCACGCCAGAAGCCTTCGCTCTCCTTCGAGGGCCCGCAGGGCGGTGATGTCCTGGGTCACCTCCAGGCAACCGAGGTACTCACCCTCCTTCGAGCGCACCGCGAAATAACGGATATGGACGAAGCGGGGCCCGAGCTGGATCCAGAACTCCGCCACGTCCTTCTTGCCGCTGCGGAAGCTCGAGAGGATGTTCTCGACGATGTGCACGCTCTTGGGCGGATGGCAGTTGTGCACCTTGCGGCCGATGACCGAGGGCACCCGCTCGAAAACCCGGTCCTTGCTCTCGGTGAAGAAGGCGACCCGGTCATCGGCATCGACGAAGGTCAGATCCACCGGCAGGACCGAGAAGATCGCCTGGAGCTGCTCGCCGGTGGCCTGCCCCGCCCCGAGGGCGATGGCGGCGCTGCGGCCCGCCTCGAGAGCCGGGTCGGACTTCGAGGCTTCCGTGGGTACGTAGCCGAGATTGGGTTTGACCAGGCAGTAACCGAAGCGGCGGGATTCCCTGTGGATCTGCGCCCACGCCTCCGGCTCGAGCACCTCCAGGGCCATCGGCAGGAGGATGTTCTCCTCCTTGTAGATCATCTCGCTGACCCCGTCGAGCAGCGGCACGACGACGTGCTCGGCGATCAACTGCCACTCCTCGAGCCCAGCGCCCTCGGCGGTGAGGGCCTCGCGGAAGGCCTTGAGCATCTCCCGGATGTCGTCGTCCTTGGCCCACATCACCTGGGAGGGCCCGTCGATGCCGTGACGCTCGAGGTGGGAGAAGAGGATGTTCTCCTTGCGGGCGTAGTGCTTGTCCAGCTCGAGGAGCTTCTCGCAGCCCTCCCTCCAGCGCTCGAGCAAGGGGGGGAGAAGCGACTCGTCCCCGAGCCCTCGGACCTTTTCGGTCACCTCCCGCATCTGCTCGACGACCTCCCGTACGGCGTCGTTTTCCCGCAGGAAGGTGTCCACCGGATGACCGAGGGGATAGGAGGGGATCGTCGGCTTGACGAGGACCTCCCGCATCACCTGGGAGTGGAGATCGCACATGCTCTTGATCTCTCCCGGGTCCATGCCTTCGTCGATGAGCTGGTTTTCCATGGCGACGATCTCATCGCTGGTGGTCTCCCGCACGAGAGCCGCGAGTTGCTGCTTGACGTGGGCGGGGTGGTCCCCCTCGTGGAGGCCGCGAATCACCGTCTTGAGTCGTTCGATACGCCGCTGACGTTCAGGGTCGGACTGGCTCATGGGTCTTCCTCTCCTCGTGGAGAGTCTCTCCACGCTGGACGCGACCAGGATAGCCCTCGAGGCGGCCTCCCGCCCCGGCTACGGGGTGCGGAGGCGGTGGGGGAGCGGGCCAGGTCGATGACGACATCAATCACGGAAAGGAAGTAGCGCAACGAGCGCACGAGCGGCTGTGCGTGATCGTGTTCGGGACCGCTGCTGGCGGCGAGCAGCATGGCCGTCTCGACCGGTTCGAGCGTGACCCGGCGCTCCCAGAGTGTCCTCGCGAGGCGCCGATCGGCGGTGCGGACGTTAGTCCGGGTTGGTCCTGCTGTGCCCGATTCCTTGGACTCGAAATGAACACCCCCCGAGAGCAAGCAGCGGGGCTGGCCCGGGGCGACTCATACCTCATTGAAGTTTCAGCAGGTTACTGGTCGGGGTGCCCGGATTTGAACCGGGGACCCCTTGCTCCCGAAGCAAGTGCGCTACCAGGCTGCGCTACACCCCGACCTGAGTTGAGACATGCGCTCGCCGCCGTATCCCGGGACGACACCGCGGTGGGCCGATCGGCAAGGAAGGGCCCGTGCGCCGCGGAAAGTTAGCCGACGTCGCGCCGGCTGTCAACGCGCGCCGGCTCCGGGCCCCCGTCCCCGGGGGCCGATGGTCGGATCGGCCGGGTCGCGCTCGTAGCCGAAGCGGCCGATCAGCGGCACGAAGCAAGCCGGGCCATGCTCCTCCTGCTCGAACTCGTCGCCCGGCAGCTTGCGCACGACCACCAGGCGCTGCTCGTCTTCCCGCTGCGCCAGAGGCAGCACCAGCCGCCCACCCGGCTCGAGTTGCCGGAGGAGGGTGCCAGGCACCTCGGGCGCAGCAGCAGTGACCACCACCGCCCTGTAGGGACCCATCGCAGCCCAGCCATAGGTGCCGTCGAAATGCTTGACCGTCGCTCTGAGATAACCGAGATCCCGCAGGCGGGCCGCGGCCGTGCGGGCCAGTTCGGCATGACGCTCGACGGTGAAGACGATCAGCCCCATTTCGGCCAGCACCGCAGCCTGATAGCCGGATCCAGCACCGATCTCCAGCACCCGGCTGCCTTCCGGCACAGCGACCAGCTCGGCCAGCCGGGCCACGGTCCAGGGCTGACTGATGGTCTGCCCCTGTCCGAGGGGCAGCCGCACGTCCTCGTAGGCCTGACCGGCGAGCGCCGCGTCGATGAAGAGGTGCCGCGGCACCCGCCCCAGGGCAGCGAGTACCCGGGGCTCGGTGATCCCCTGCTCGGCGAGCCGCTCGACCATCTCCCGGCGGGCTCGCTCGAAACGGCGGCCGGCAGCGCGGCTCATCCCAACAGCTCCAGCTCGCCTTCCCATCCGGCGAGTTGCTCGAGGGCTCCGCGAAAGGTCAGATCCGCATGGAGCGGTGTGACCGAGACCATTCCTTCCGCCACGGCATGGTGGTCGGCCCGCGGATCCTCGGCCCAGCTCGCACCGGCCAGGGTCAGCCAGAAGATCTCCTGCCCCTTGGGGTCCTGGCGGCGAATCAGCCCCTGACGACAGCGGCGGCGACCCTGCCGGGTGACGCGCAGCCCGCAGGGCTCGGGTGGCACATTGACATTGAGGAAGAGGTCCGAGGGAATCTCCTCATCGAGCACTTCCTCCGCCAGCCGGCAGGTGATCGCCGCAGCGCGCTCGAGGGCCCGGTGGTCCGCCCCGACGGCACAAGAGACCGCCACCGAGGGCACGCCAAATAGCCGGCCCTCCATCGCCGCGGCCACGGTGCCCGAATAGGTCAGGTCCTCGCCGAGGTTGTAGCCGCCGTTGATCCCCGAAAGCACGAGCTGCGGAGGCTCGTCGAGCAGTCCGAGAAAGGCCAGGTTGACGCAGTCCGTGGGGGTGCCTTCCACCGCCCAGCGGGCCGCCCCCACCTCGATGGCCCTCAGCGGTTGCCGGATCGTCAGGCCATGGGCCACTCCCGACCGCTCCCGATCCGGGGCGATCACTGTCACCGGGCCGAGGCGACGCTCTGCTTCCCGCGCCAGCAGCTCCAGAGCGGGAGCGTGAATTCCGTCGTCGTTGGTCACCAGGACCCGCAGCCCCGCTTTCGTCATCGACCCCTTCCCCGCGTACGCGCGCCGCCGCCACGCTGATCGTGCCCAGCAGGGTAGGCTCCGAGCCCCCGGACAGTCAACGCCGGATCGAAGATCGATGCTCGGCGGCTGGCCTCGCGGTACACTTGTCCCATGGTCGATTCTCGCTGCGCCTCGACTTCCGTGCCGAGCCCCGACCTCCCCGGGCTGCTGCGCTGTTGTGGCTACCGCCCGCGGCGAGGCGGGCGCTGGGTCGGCTACTGCCTCGAACTGCACCTGCGGGCCGAAGGGCGGGACTGGGACGAGGTGCTCGAGCGACTGATCCTGGCCGCCTCCATGCGCCTGGCCGAACTTCACGAGCGGCCCGATCGCCTGCCCGGCAAGGCACCGTTCCACATGCGGCTGTGCTACGCATGGACCGCCTTCCTGCACTTCGTCCGGCCCCAGGGCCGCCGCCGACTGGCGGACCTCTCACCGTCCCTTCTGGTGGGCTGAGCCGAGTCCGGCTCGAGGCCTTCGGCTGCCGACGAGCAGGCGGCTCCGGCTCAACGCGCGCTCGCCATGACGCAGGATCCCGGCGATCGCGTACTTTCGCTATACTATCGTCAGCATCCCCGGCCGTGCCGCCACGGGGCTTACAGGAAAATGTTGCAGTTATACTTGACAATAAAGTCCAGATTAGTAACCTTCGAGGTACCATGAAGATCAGCACACTCGAAGAGTACGCCGTCCGCTGCCTCAGCCAGCTCGCCCGCGCCGAGGGCAAGCTGACCATCGGCGCCATCGCCGAACTCGAGGGCCTGAGCGAAGAAAACACGGCCAAGGTCATGGCCCGCCTGCGCGCCATCGGCCTGGCTCGCAGCTTGCGCGGCAAGGACGGCGGCTATCTGCTCGCCCGCCCCCCAGAGCAGATCTCACTGGCCGAAGTGCTCGAAGGCGTTGCCGGGGAACTCTTCCAGCTCGAGCGCTGCCACGGTGACCATGGCAGCCGCAGCGGTTGCGTGCACCACGCCGAGTGCAGCCTGCGCCCCATGTGGGCTCGCCTCGAGCAGGTGGTTCACGACTTTCTCTCGGCCCTGACCATCGCCGACCTGCTCCGCGAGGAGTCCGCCATGCGCACGGTAGTCTCCGCGCTGAGCCATCGTCCTTCCGCCCTGGATATCACGACGGCGGCGGAGCCCGACCGGGCCGCCCCGTCTTCCTGATCGACCGCAACCAGCGCCGGCGCCAAGCCGGACCGGAGTCCACTAGCCATGACAGCCAACCCACGCCCCCTGCTCGACGTTCAGGACCTCCACGTCGCCATCGAGGGCAAGGAGATTCTCAAAGGAATCAACCTGACTCTCTGCGAGGGTCAGTGTCACGCCCTGATGGGACGCAACGGCAGCGGCAAGAGCACTCTCTCCCATGCCATCATGGGCCACCCCTCCTACGTCATCACCGGTGGGCGCATCCTCTACCGTGGCGAAGACCTCAGCGCGCTGTCCACCGAGCAGCGGGCGCGGGCCGGCATCTTCCTCTGTTTCCAGTATCCGATGGCGATTCCAGGCGTGACGGTGGCCTCTTTTCTGCGCCACGCGCTGAAGGCTGTCGAGGGTGAGCGTTTCGACCCCAAGACCTTCCGCAAGCGGGTCAAGCAGGCCATGGAGCGCCTGGGCATCGACTCGGACTTCGTCCGCCGTCACGTCAACGACGGCTTTTCCGGCGGCGAGAAAAAGCGCCTCGAGATGCTTCAGATGGAGCTTCTGGCCCCGCGGCTGTCGATCCTCGACGAGACCGACTCGGGGCTCGACATCGACGCACTACGCATCGTCTCCGAGGGCATCAATCGCCACCTGGGCCCGGGCAACGCTGCTCTGGTGATCACCCACTACCAGCGCATCCTCAGCTATGTCAAACCCGACGTGGTGCACGTGATGATCGACGGGCGCATCGTCCGCTCGGGGGGGCCCGAACTGGCGCTCGAACTCGAAGAACAGGGCTACGACTGGCTCGAACCGACCAGCGTGGAGGAGACCTCCCCATGACCAGCCGCCCGGGCCTCGACATCGGCGACAACTACGAGGAGAAGTACGGCTTTTCAATGCCCGACACCTCGGTCTTTCGAACCCGCAAGGGTCTCGACGAAGATGTCGTGCGCCAGATTTCGGCGATCAAGCACGAACCGGCCTGGATGACCGAGGCACGCGTCAAGGCCTATCGTCACTTCGTCCAGCGACCGATGCCCACCTGGGGCAACTGCGATTTGCTGGCCGAAATCGATTTCGATGATATCACTTACTACGTGCGCCCTGGCGAAAGCGAGGCGGCGGACTGGGACGACGTCCCCGATGAGATCAAGGAAACCTTCGATCGCCTGGGCATCCCCGAAGCCGAGCGCAAGTTCCTTTCCGGGGTCACGGCCCAGTACGAGTCCGAGGTCGTCTACCACTCGGTTCAGCAAGAACTCGAAAAGCAGGGTGTGCTCTTCATGTCGATGGATGACGGTCTCAAACGCCATCCGGAGATCATCAAGAAATACTTCGGCACTGTGATCCCGGCCACCGACAACAAGTTTTCGGCGCTCAACACCGCCGTCTGGTCCGGCGGTTCGTTCGTCTACGTGCCTCCCGGCCGAAAGGTGGACATCCCCCTGCAAGCCTATTTCCGGATCAACACCGAGTCCGTCGGCCAGTTCGAGCGCACCTTGATCATCTGTGACGAGGGCTCCTCGGTGCACTACATCGAGGGTTGCACGGCACCGATCTACCGCAAGGATTCGCTGCACTCCGCGGTAGTCGAGCTGATTGCGCTGAAGGACGCATCGATCCGCTACACGACGATCCAGAACTGGTCACGCAACGTTTTCAACCTGGTCACCAAGCGGGCGGTAGCTTACGAGGGTGCGCGGGTGGACTGGGTCGATGGCAACCTGGGCTCGAAGCTGACGATGAAGTACCCGGCGATCATCCTGCGCGGCGAGCGAGCCCACGGAGAGGTGCTTTCGATCGCCTTTTCGGGGCACGACCAGCACCAGGATGCGGGCGCCAAGATGATTCATGTGGCGCCCAACACGACTTCGCGAATCACGTCCAAGTCGATCTCCAAGGACGGTGGCCGAGGATCCTACCGCGGCCTGGTCAAGGTCAATCCCGGCGCTACCGGCTGCAGGATCAACGTGCAGTGCGATGCGCTGATCCTCGACCCCCACTCGCGCTCGGACACCTACCCCACGATGGAGGTTGCCGAGGAGTCGGTCAACGTCGAGCACGAAGCGACCGTCAGCCGGGTCGGAGAGGAACAGCTCTACTACCTGATGAGTCGCGGGCTGAGCCAGGAGCAGGCCACGCTGATGATCGTCAACGGTTTCATCGAGCCGTTCACCAGGGAACTGCCGATGGAATACGCGGTTGAACTCAATCGGCTGATCGAACTTGAAATGGAAGGCTCGGTGGGCTGACCCCGAGCTTCCGGCCACGCGACCGGGCAGCCGCCCGGCAGATGGGACAGGCAAGGTGAACGAAATCACGCAGCAAGAACGAGAGCGACAGGCCTTCGAGGCGCTCGCGCCAGGCGAGCCCGGGTGGCTGCGCCGGCGGCGCGAGCAGGCCTGGCAGCTCCGCAGCCGGCTCGAGCTGCCTGAGCGCAGCGAGCACCGCTGGCGCTACACCAACCCGCAACAGCTCCTCTTCCCTCCGGGCGCCCCCGTGCGCCCCACCGCGGCCCGCCACGCCCAGCCGACTGTGGCAGCGGACGACCTGCTGGTGACGGATCTGGCAGCGGCAGCTCGGGAGATGCCCGAGGTCATCGAACGCCACCTCGGGCGCGTACTGCCCGCCGACGACTCTCTGTTCACGGCACTGCACACGGCCCTCTGGTCCGGTGGCCTGTTCGTGCGTGTGCCGACCGGAGCCCGACCGGAGCAGAGCATACACACCCACACGGATCCCACCGGTGGCCAGGGCGTACTCTTACCGCGCTCGCTGATCATCGTCGAGCGGGGAGCGAAGCTGACGATCGTCGACGAGGTCGCTCGGAGCGAAGCGGTCAGTGCGGGGGAGATCCACGGTGAAGCCTGCCGCGATGGTGCGATGCTTCACCGTAACGTGGAAATCGTCCTCGAGGACGACGCCTCACTGACCTACATCAGCATCCAGGACGCCCCCCCGGGAACGACCCTGCACACGACCACCGCCGCGCGACTCGGCGCCGGTGCCCGACTGGACTACGTCTTCGGTTCGTTCGGCGGCGACGTGGTCAAGTCCGACCTGCGCGCCGAAGTGCTCGGGCGTGGGGCGGAATCCAATGTCTTCGGCCTGATCTATGGCGAGGGCGCGCAGCGCTTCGACCACCACACGGTGCAGCGGCTCCATGCGCCGGATTGCAGCAGCGGTATGAACGTGCGCGCCGTACTGGCGGGGCAAGCGCGATCGGCGGCGACGGGATTGCTCCAGATCGGAGAGCGGGGAGCACGCTGTCGGGCCTGGCAGGAAAACCGTAACCTGCTGCTCTCCGACCAGGCCCGGGCGGTGTCCCTGCCCGAGCTGGAGATTCTCACCGACGACGTGCAGGCCAAGCACGGTGCAACCGTGGGACCGGTCGACGAGACGATGCTCTATTACCTGGCGTCTCGCGGCCTGGCCCGTGAGGAGGCGATTCGCCTGGTCGTCGCAGGCTTCTTCGAACCCTTGATCGAGAAGGTGCCGATGGAGAGCAGTCGCGAACGCCTGCGACAGCTCGTCCGGCGGCGGCTGGAGGGTTGAACCGATGAGCGCAGGCATCTCCCCGGCCGGGCGGGATCCGCGTCTCGATGCCGGCGGCGGTCTCGACGTCGAGGCCATTCGACGTGACTTTCCGATCCTCCAGCGGCGGATCGGCGGCAAAGCGCTGGTCTATCTCGACAGCGCCGCCACCAGCCAGAAGCCCCGTGTCGTCATCGACACGCTGGTGGACTACTACGAACGGTTGAATGCCAACGTTCACCGCGGCGCGCACACCCTGGCTGAAGAAGCGACGGAAGCCTACGAAAATGCTCGCGCCACCGTCGGAAGACTGGTGGGGGTAGATCCCTCCCAGGTCGTCTGGACCCGCTCGACCACCGAATCCCTCAACTTGCTGGCCTACGCCTGGGCCCGGCGCCACCTGCGCGCCGGCGACGTGGTGCTGCTGACGGAAATGGAGCACCACTCCAATATCGTCCCCTGGCAGATCCTCGCCCGGGAGGTCGGCGCCCGCTTGCAGTACGTTCCCTTCGAGCCTTCGGGGCAGCTCTGCCAGGAAAGTTTTCGCACTCTGTTGAGCGAGAGGATTCGCATCTTCTCCGTCGTCCACGCCTCCAATGTGCTGGGCACCGTCAATCCCGTACGAGAGATGATCGCCCAGGTACGGCAGGCGGCCCCCGACGCCTTGTGCGTGGTCGACGGCGCTCAGTCAGTCCCGCACATGCCCGTGGACTTCGAACACCTGGGCTGCGACTTCCTCGCTTTTTCGGGCCACAAGCTCTACGGGCCGATGGGCGCGGGCGTGCTGGTCGGTCGCCACCAGCGCCTGGAAGAGATGGAGCCTTTCCACGGCGGCGGTGAGATGATCGAAAGCGTCAGTTTCGAGCAGACCACCTTCGCCGCCCCCCCTCACCGCTTCGAGGCCGGTACCCCCAACGTGGCCGGCGCCCTGGGACTTGCTGCCGCGGCGGAATACCTGATGTCGTTGGGCATGGATCGCGTACGGCGCCACAGCGTGGAGTTGACCGACTACGCCCTCGAACGCTTGCGCGAACTCGGCGGGGTGACGGTCTACGGACCTTTCCGGGGCGAGCTGAAGTCGGGCCTGGTCACCTTCGTCGATCGGGATGTTCATGCTCACGACCTGGCAGCCTACCTCGATAGCCTCGGCGTGGCGATCCGCGCCGGTCACCACTGCGCTCAACCGCTCCACAAGCGGCTGGGCATCGCCTCGAGCGCCAGAGCCTCGTTCGGCGTCTACAATACGCGGGAAGAAGTCGATGTCCTGATCGAGGGAATCGCTCGTGCGCGAAAACTCTTCGGCAGCAGATCCTGACCCGGCCGATCGGGAGATCCGGCAGCGCGAGTTGTGGCGAGACGTACTACTCGATCACTTCCGCGATCCCCGAGGCCGCACGCCGCTGGCGCAACCCTCCTGCCGGCGGGAGGTGCGCAATCCCCTCTGCGGCGATCGTCTGGTGCTCGAGCTGACGCTGGCCGAGGATCGAGTGCGGGAGGTCAGCGCCCGGGCCCGGGGCTGTAGCCTGTCCGTGGCCTCCGCTTCAATGCTCGCCGAGCGCCTGCCCGGGTTGACCATCGGCGAGGTCAGAGACCTGTCCCGGACGGTACAGGCTTACCTGACGGCTTCGGCGGATCCAGCCGGCGAGATCGACCTCGGCGAGATCGAAGCTCTCGGCGGCGTCCGCCGCCTCGCCGCTCGTCGCCCCTGCGCCTTGCTGCCCTGGAGGTGTCTCGACACTCTGCTCGGGGAAGATGCCGGAGTCTCGAACGAGCCCCTTCGCTAACCTGGAGATCGATACAAGATGGCAGTGGACAGACAGACCGTAATCGAAGCGATACGCCCGGTGGTGGACCCCGAGGTGGGCTTCTCCATCGTCGAGATGGGACTGATCTATGACGTGGAGATCCCCGAGCAGGGCGGCCCAGTCAAGGTGGCGATGACCCTCACCTCCCCGATGTGCCCCCTCGGGCCCCAGCTTGTCGCCGCGACCAAGGCCGCTGTCGAGTCCCTCGATGAAGTGGACAGCGCCACCGTCGAACTGGTCTGGGACCCACCATGGGATCCAGCCGAGATGGCCAGTGACGAGGTCAAAGACCGGCTGGGGATCTGGTAGCGAGAAAGAGCCGAGGAAGAAGAGTCGAATTGGTCGGGGCGATCCGATTTGAACGGACGACCACTCGCACCCCAAGCGAGTGCGCTACCAGGCTGCGCCACGCCCCGACCGGGTGCTTCTGCCGACAGACGAGGCGGCCTGGCGGGGCTTGCCCCGGGCCCTCGCCCATCGACGGCAGGGGATTCTAGCATCGAAGCCCGGCCTTCGCTCAACCCCGGCTGTGAGCTTTTCGCGGCCCCCAACCTGACCCGGCTTGTGCAGGAAGCTTCGAGGTGAAACGCTCGTATATCATCCGGGCCGAGCGCTCGTGGGTGATCGGGGCTAGGTCAGCCGCTCCCGAACCTGGTCGAGCGCCTGCCCGAGGGCCCGCACCTCTTGCAGCGCGGTGCGGAGCTGCTCGACGAACCGGCGACGCTCGGCGGCCTGCCCCTCCTGCAAGGCTGTCAGCCTGGCCTGCAAGGCGGCCTGGACGGTGAGGGCCTCCTTCAGCTCCTCCTCGAGCCGCTGGGCGCGCCGCTCTTCGCTTGCCGCGCTCGCCTCGAGCTGCGAGACACGTCCGAGCAGGGTATCCCGCTCCTCGCGCATCGCCGCCGCACTCTCGGCGACCTGCTGGTGGCGATGGCGCAGGCCGTCCATCTCGCTGGTCTTCTCGGCGAGTCGAGCCTGCAGGACGCCGACCTGCTCGGAGAGCTGGCGAATCGTTTCCCTGGCCTCACCGAGCAGGTTTCCGGGGGCTTCCGGAGCACGATTCTCGGGTGCCGGCTCGGAACGGGGCTGCTCCCCCTCGGGGAAGGCTCGTGCCAGCTCTTCCCGGGCCTGGCCCAGATTCAGCCGTTCCCCTTCCACCAGGCGCTGGATCTCTGCGAGAATCTTCAGCTCTTCCGCGCCATAGAGTCGCTTGGCGCCCAGTCGCCGCCCGAGTTGAGGAAACTCCCCTTCCCAGAACTTCAGCACATAGGGCTGGATCCCCAGTTGCTGGCAGACATCGCGCGGTCGCAGAGCCTGAGAGCCGCTACTGATGGATCCCTGGGACACCGCTGACTCCTCCTCACCCGTCCAGGTCGATCTGATACCCTGCCGGACACCCTTCGAGATTCTACCGCAAACCGTGACGGCGGTGCAGGAGGCCGCCGGGCCCGGATGATTCCCGAAGCCTCGAGATGAGGGGGCACAGATGCGTGGCGGTCAGCGCCTTGCAGAGATCACCATGGCCGCGCACCCGCAGCCGGATGGCTGATGAACCGTCCAAACTAGCAACGAGGGGAGTCCTGGTGCCCGTCGCCGACATCCTCGGTCAAACTCGGCCCCAGGACCGCTTCGACCAGACCCCCAAAAGCGGCCTCCAGGTGCTCACGGATCTCCTTGCCCGTCGGCAGCCCCATCGCCTCCGAGACGACCCGGCGGGCCGCCTTCTCGCTGCAGCGACGCAGAATCGAGCGAACCTCCGAGACCATCACCGGGTTGCAGGAGAACTCACGCAAGCCCAGGCCGAGCAGTGTCAGAGCGCCGAGAGGCTCCGAGGCCATCTCCCCGCAGAGCGCCACCGGAATCTCCCGCCTCCGCGCCGCGAGAATGATCTCCCGCAACAGACGCAGCAGCGCCGGGTGCCACGGATCGTTGAGATAGGCCACCGAGCGGTTGCCCCGATCGACGGCCAGCGTGTACTGCTGCAAATCGTTGGTCCCGATGGAGAGAAAGTCGGACTCGCGGGCGAGCGCATCGACGACCAGCGCCGCAGCGGGGATCTCGATCATCGGCCCGAGCGGCACGGGGGGAATGCGGTGTCCTTCGGCTTCGAGTTCCTCGCGAACTCCTGCGACCATCGCTCTGACCTCGCGCCACTCCTCGAGACCCGAGATCATCGGAATCATGATCCGGATATTGGGGTATTCGGCCGCAGCCAGCAGCAGGCCGCGAAGCTGGGTGCGAAAAATATCGGGCCGCTTGAGACAAAAGCGAATCGCACGCAGCCCCATCACGGGATTCGGCTCGCCCGAGTCCAGGACATCGTTGAAATACTTCTCACCACCGAGGTCGAGGGTACGAATCACGACCGGTTGCCCTTCGAGTTCGCGAGCCAACCGGCAGTAGGCCTCAAAATGTTGATCCGTGTCGGGCAGGCGGGGAGCCGTGGCAAGGAAGAGGAATTCAGAACGGTAGAGCCCCACGCCACTGGCGCCGACACGATGGAGGGTCTTGACCTCCTCGAGGAACTCGACGTTACCCCGCAGCACCAACTCCACACCGTCGGTGGTGCGGACCGGACCCCGGTCCATCTCGAAGGCGGCTTCGAGCTGTTCGAGCCGCGCCCGCTCACGCAACCGGCTGTCTTTCTCCTCTGCCGTCGGGGCGACGATCACGGTGCCGTGGAACCCATCGACGATCAACTCGTCCCCCTGCTCGACCATCTCCGTCACGCCCTCCGCGCCGAGCACGGCGGCGATCTCGAGGGCGTTGGCAAGGATCGCGGTATGAGAGGTCTTCCCTCCCTGTTCGGTGACGAAGGCCACGATCCGAGGCTGGTGCAGCCAGAGGGCATCGGAAGGCAGCAGAGATGGAGCGACGATCACCGTATCCTCTTCGAGTTCGAGGATCCCTTCCTCCCGGTTGGATTCGAGCGCCAGAATCCGCTGGAGCCGCGTATGGACGTCCGAAATATCGCCGCCCCGCTCGCGAATGTAGGGATCGTCCACACCGGCAAATGCCGCCAGCAGGCGCTTGACCGTCTTGGCCAGCGCCCACTCGGCGTTCAGCAGGTCATCTCGAATCCGGCCCATCGTCTCGCGGCCGAGACTGCGATCATCGAGAATCATCAGGTGGGCATCGAAGATCGATGCGTACTTGTCGCCCAGCTCGCGCGCCGCCTTCTCGCGCAGTGTGCCGATCTCGTCTCGCGCCTGACGCCGCGCGCGCCAGAAGCGCCGGAATTCCGAGCGCACGTCGGCCGGCGCGATGCGGTAGCGGGGAAGATCGCTCTCCCAGCGCGAAATGACCAGCGCCCTGCCGACTGCGATGCCGTGCGAGACGGCGATGCCTCGCACCGTTTTCATTCAGCGTCCCTCACCGAAACGCTCGGCGATCAAGCCCGCCAAAGCCTCGATCGCCTCGCCCTCGTCGGGCCCGTCGGCCACCAGCAGCAACTCCGTACCACGAGGCGCCCCGAGGGTAAGAATGCCGAGGATCGACTTTCCATCGACCGTCATCGTCCCGAGACGAATCTCGACGCTGCTGCGGAAGCGGTTGGCCAGGTTGACGAAGCTCGCTGCAGCCCGAGCGTGCAGGCCTTTCTCGTTGACCAGTTTCACGCTCCGCTCGGTCATACCGGCGCCTCCCCCCGCCCGGCGAGGACTTCTCCGGCCACTGTGATGTGCCAGCGCCCCTTGGCAGCCAGCACCTGAGCCGCCTGCTCGATGGTCTGCTCGCCACGGAGATTGTTGAACTTCACGATCATCGGCAGGTTGACCCCGGTGACCACTTCGACGCGACCCGGTTCGAGCAGCGTCATTGCCACATTGGCCGGCGTCCCCCCCAGCATGTCGGTGGCGATGATCACTCCGTCACCCTGATCGATTTCCCGCAGTGCCTGGCGCATCGCCTCCAGGCAGGCGGCGGAGTCCTGATCCCAGTCCAGCACCAGGGCCTTCATCACTCCCGGCTTGCGGACGATGTGCTCGGCGGCATCGAGCAACTCGAGTGCCAAACGACCATGGGTCGCGATCAACAGACCAATCATCAACTCTCCCGCCTCGAACCGCGCTCGATGTCCCGGTGGCGGACCTGGGTCCGATAGCCCGACTGGGCCAGATAGCGTGATGTGCGCTCGGCCAGGGCCACCGACCGATGTCTGCCTCCGGTGCAGCCGAACGCGATGGTCAGGTAGCTTTTGCCTTCGAAGACATAACGCGGCATGACGAAGGCCAGCATCTCCTCGAGCTTGGCGCAAAACCCCGTGTAGCTGGGCTGGGACTCGAGGAAATCGACGACTTTCTCGTCCCGCCCGCTGAACTCGCGCAAGCCCGGCTGAAAATACGGGTTTTCGATGAAACGCACGTCGAAAACCAGATCCACGTCTCGTGGCAGCCCGTGCTTGAAACCGAAGGAGACCAGCCGCACCAGCAGGTCACCCGTCTCGGAATGATCGCTGAGAACCGACTTGATCTGTCGCCGCAAATCGTGCGGCGACAGCGAGTCGGTGGCAATCACCCTGTCGGCCAGATCCCGGAGCCCGGAGAGCAATTCGCTTTCTCTTCCAATGGCCTCAGCCACGCCCAGGGAATCCTGCAGGGCCACCGGATGTGGCCGGCGGGTTTCCGAGAACCGACGCACGAGCACGTCGGGCGACGCCTCGAGGAAGAGCACCGTCACCCTCAGGTCGGTGCGCTCTCGCAGCTCTTCGACGATCGCCGGCAACGTATCGAGATGCCCGCGCTCTCGCGCATCGACGACGAAGGCTCCCTGGGGCTCGACTTCTTCTCCCCGGTCGAGCAGATCGACGAACGGCGCAATCAGCGGCACGGGCAAGTTGTCTACCGAAAAATAGCCCATGTCCTCGAGGCAGCGCAGAGCGAGAGTCTTACCCGACCCGGAAAGACCCGAGAGAACCACCAGCTTGATCATCGGCTCTCCTCCTCGCCCGGTGGGCGTTCAGACAGGCGGCGAGCCAGCTCGGCCTGAATCTCAGCCGCGGCGTCGATGCCCCTGGCTCGCAGCAACTGCTGTCGGGCCGCGATTTCGAGGATCACCGCCAGGTTTCTCCCCGGTGCCACGGGAACTTCCCTCAACGGCACCCGGTGCCCGAGCACCTCCCACCACGCCTGTTCCTCGCCCAGCCGCTCGTAGGAGCGAGTCGCGTCGAAGCGCACGAGCCGAATGGCCTGCTCAACGGCCTTGATCTCCGCCACTGCCGTGATGCCGAACATCTCCCGTGCGTTGATCAGACCCAGGCCCCGCACCTCGAGATAATAGCGGGAAAGCTCGGGCGACGCGCCGATCAACTCGTCTTCGATCAAACGTAACTCGACGGCATCGTCGGCTACCAACCGATGACCGCGTGTGACCAGTTCCAGAGCGCACTCGCTCTTGCCGATCCCTGACTCCCCGAGCAGCAGCACCCCCAGACCGAAGATGTCCATCAGCACACCGTGGATCGTCTTCCGCGGTGCCAGGCGAACTGCCATGAAGTGGAACAGCGCCTCCATTACCTCCCCGGTGACCGCCGCCGTGCTCAGCAGCGGCACCCCTCCGGCCTCGGCGGCATCCACCAGAGTCGGCGGCGGAGCCAGACCCCGAACGAGCAGCAGCGCCGGGAAACTGCCATCACACAGACGCCCGATGGCCGCCGCCGCACCGCGACTGCGCCGGTTGAGAAAACGCGCCTCGCTGCGTCCGAGCACCTGCAAGCGACCTTCGTGCAGGTATTCGAGACCTCCGGTCAGAGCCAGTCCCGGTTTCTGCAGCCGAGGACTGGCCAGGGCGCGGTCCAGCCCCCGGCTCCCCGCGAGGACCTCGAACGCGAAGCGCTGGGAGAGGGCATCGACCATCTCCCGAACTGTCGGGGGATCCGGCTTGTACGGTGCTGGACTCAAGGCAGGGCTTCCAGTGGGCACCGGCGATGAGCCGGTCTGACAAACCCCCGGCAAAAGTGGGAAAAGGGGGTTTTCGAGGATAGCTAAGCACTAATGGATCTGTTATGTTAGCGACCCCGCCGACGAGGTGTCAAGGTGCCCGCGGTGGTGCGGAGTTCGACAAGGGAGAAAGCAGCAGCAACGCTCGCGATCCCGTCGGCAAGCGGGGTCTGGAGAGGGCACAAACCATGGCCAAGACCGTCGTTCACGTAGTAGGCACCGGAACCATTGGAGAGCCCCTGATCGGGCTTCTGTGCGACTTCAAGGAAGATCTGGGACTCGACGAGGTCACGTTCCACAAGCGGACCCCGCTGTATACCGATCGTTCCAAGGTGCGCGCGCTGATCGAGCGCGGAGCGCGCTTCGTCAGCGACTCCAAGGCCTTCGACGGTTTCCGAGAACTCGGCCTCGAGCCGGAACTCGAGACCTACGAAGCGCTGGACAACGCCACGGTCGTCATCGACTGTACGCCGTCGGGCGTGGGCCAGCAGAACAAAAACGATTACTACAGTCGCTTTCAGCACAACACCAAGGGTTTCCTGGCCCAGGGCAGCGAGGCGGGCTTCGGCAAGCCCTACGCGCGCCAGATCAACGACGAGGCACTGATTCCGGGAGAGGATCAGTTCATCCAGATCGTCTCCTGCAACACCCACAATCTCTCGGTTCTCGTCGATGCCGTCGCGCTGGCCGATGGCGGGCCCGACAACCTGATCGCCGGGCAGTTCGTCTGCATCCGGCGCGCCAACGACATCAGCCAGGACGGATCCTTCGTCCCCGCACCCGAGGTGGGCAAGCACAAGGATCCCCGATTCGGCACGCACCATGCCCAGGATGCCTGGCGGCTGTTCAACACTCTCGGCTACGACCTCGAACTCCACTCGTCGGCGCTGAAGATCAACACTCAGTACATGCACACGATCTGGTTCACGATCACCGTCCGGAACAAGACCTCGGTGGACGACGTCATTGCCCGGATGGAGGCCAACGACCGCATCGCCCTGACCCACAAGAAGAGCGCGAATTCGGTGTTTTCTTTCGGTCGCGACCACGGACACTTCGGTCGAATCCTCAACCAGGCCGTGGTCCCGCGCCAGACTCTGGCCGTTCGAAAGGGCGATCGCGGCTACGAGGTCGTCGGCTTCTGTTTCACACCCCAGGACGGCAACAGCCTGCTGTCCTCGGTGGCGGCAGCCTGCTGGATGATCAATCCCGAGGACTACAACGAACGGGTACAGTGCCTGGGCAAGTACTTCTTCGACGAGGTCTGAGACGAAAGCGTCGGGAGCGGGGCCGCCCGGCCCCCTCCCTCAGGCAACCTTGCGGAAGACGAGCGTGGCGTTGGTGCCGCCAAAGCCGAACGAGTTCGACAGCGCCGCCCCCACCTCTCGCTCTACCGGGCGTCCGGGAGCAAAGCACTCCCGAGGCAGAGCGATCGGGTCGTCACCCTCGGTCGAGGCGATCCGCGGATCGAGGTGGTCGAGGTTGATCGTTGGAGGACAGACCCCTCGATCGACCGCCAGGCAGGAAAACACCGACTCGAGCCCCCCCGCCGCTCCGAGCAGGTGCCCGGTAGCCGACTTGGTCGAAGAAACCACGAGCTTGTCGGCATGTTGGCCGAAGACCCGACGTACGGCCCTGGCCTCGATCACGTCCCCGGTGGGCGTCGATGTGCCGTGGGCGTTGACATAGCCGATCTCAGCCGGTGTCAGACCGGCATCGGCCAGCGCCGCCCGCATCACCCGCACCATCCCGTCGCCGTCGTCGGGAGGGGCAGACATGTGGAAAGCATCACCCGTCGCCCCGAAACCGGCGACCTCCGCGTAGATCCGGGCTCCCCGGCGCCGGGCGGAGTCCTCGGACTCGAGCAGAAGCAGCCCGCAGCCCTCGGCCATCACGAAGCCGTCGCGATCGCGGTCAAAGGGCCGGGAGGCTCTCTCAGGCTCGTCGTTGCGCGTGCTCAGAGCCTTCATGGCGCAGAAGCCGCCGACGGAAAGGGGCGACACGGCGGCCTCGGTCCCACCGGCGAGAATCAGATCGGCATCGCCGTGCTGAATCATGCGCAACGCATCACCGAGCGCGTGGTTTCCCGTCGCGCAGGCGGTGACCGTCGCCGAATTCGGTCCCTTCAAGCCGAAGCGCATCGAAACCACGCCGCTGGCCATATTGATGATCATGCCGGGGATCAGGAACGGTGAGAGCCGGCGCGGTCCCCTCTCGAGGAGCAGGCTGTGCTGCTGCTCGACGAGGGGAATGCCGCCGATTCCCGACCCGATGATCACGCCGAAGCGCTCGCGGTCGATCCGCTCGAGATCGACCCCCGAGTCGTCGAGAGCCATCTGGGCACAGGCCACGGCGAAGTGAGCAAAGCGCGCCATGCGCTTGGCCTCGCGCGCCTCCATCCACTGCTCGACATCGAAACCCTTGACCTCCCCCGCGATGCGCGAGGCGAAGGACGAGGCATCGAAGTGGGTGATCGGGGCGATCCCCGAACGTCCCTCGAGCAGAGCCCTCCAGGAGGACTCTGCATCGAGGCCGAGCGGACTGAGTGCGGACAGCCCGGTAACGAAAACACGCCGGGATGGTGTGCTCACGCGTTCTCCCGAGTGCCGATCAGTTGTCCGCTGCGTTGTCCGAGATGAACTTGATCGCATCTCCGACCGTACGAATCTTCTCGGCATCCTCGTCGGAGATCTCGATGCCGAATTCCTCCTCCAGGGCCATCACCAGCTCGACGACCTCGAGGGAATCGGCTCCCAGATCGTCGGTGAAGGACTTGTCATCCGTCACCGAAGCTGGATCGAGCTTGAAGCTCTTGGAGATGGTATCGACGACCTTTGCACGGATTTCTTCAGTGGTGACCATCTGGTCAGACCTCCCGCGGGCCTTCGGCCCCGCGTGTTACATGTCCATACCGCCGTTTACGTCCAACACCTCGCCGGTGATGTAGCTCGCTGCATCCGAAAGCAGGAAAGCCACCGCCGAAGCGATATCCTCCGGTTCCCCGAGCCGTGCCAATGGCACCAGCTCCAACAGCTTGTTCCGCGCCGCCTCCGGAATCGCCTTCGTCATGTCGGTATCGACGAATCCCGGAGCCACGGCATTGACCGTAATACCCCTCGATGCCACTTCCCGTGCCAGGGAGCGAACGAAGCCGATCATACCAGCCTTGGATGCGGCATAGTTGCTCTGCCCAGCGTTGCCCATCCGGGCTACCACACTGGAGAGCATGACGATCCTCCCGAAACGGGAGCGGATCATACCGGGCACGAAAGCCTTTGTCACGAGGTAGGCGCCGGTCAGGTTGGCGTCGATCACCTCTTGCCACTGGGCAAGGGACATCCGCATCACCAGACCGTCGCGAGTCATACCCGCATTGAGCACCAGCAGATCGAGTCCACCCGCCTGCTTGATCTCCGCCGCCAGCTCGGCCAGCCGGCTCTCGGCCCGTGCCGGTTCGGACAGGTCGAGGTCCACACCCCGGGCCGAGGGCCCCAACTCGGCGGCCGCCCGCTCGGCGCTCTCGACGGTCCTGGCGGTGATGATCACCTCGGCCCCGGAGTCGACCAGAGTCTGGGCGATGGCCCTTCCGATACCCCGGGATCCGCCGGTCACCAGCGCCCGGCGCGAGGCAATCCCCGGCCATTTCATCTCTGTCATCGGCTCGATCTCCTCCTTCTATTCCCCGGCGGCCGCCAGGGCCTTCTCCATGCCCTCGGGAGTGCCTGCTGCGAGCACCCTGGGAGCCTCGGGAATCTTGCGGGCCAGACCGGCCAGTACGCGGCCGACCCCCACCTCGACAGCCAACGCCGCTTCGTAACCCGTCCCCAGGGCCTGCATCGTTCTCGACCAGAGCACGGGAGATGAAACCTGTGCGACGAGCTTTTCCCGCGCCTGCTGGCCCGACGCCACGGCCGCCGCGTCTACGTTGGCCAGCACAGGGAAGCTGGGATCACGAAACTCCAGGGTCTCGAGGAAAGCGGCCAGCCGCTGCTGGGCCGGCAGCATCAACGGACAGTGGAAAGGCGCAGAGACCGGCAGAGGTACAGCGCGGCGCACGCCGGCCTCCGGTGCCGCCTCCACCGCACGAGCCACGGCGGCAGCATGCCCGGCAATGACGACCTGCCCGGGAGCGTTGTAGTTGGCGGGGACGAGCACCTCGCCGTCCCGGCGAAGTTCCTCGCACAGTGCCTCGACCACGGCGTCGTCGGCCCCGATCAGGGCCGCCATCGCCCCCTCCCCCACCGGCACCGCCTGCTGCATCGCCTCACCCCGCAAGCGAACCGCGCGCAGGGCGTCGGCGAAGTCCAGCACGCCGGCAGCCACCAGGGCCGAGTACTCACCCAGGCTGTGGCCGGCCGCGGCAACCGGTAGCGGCGCCCGCTTCGACCAGGCTGCCCAGGCGGCGACCGAGACGGTCAGCAGTGCCGGCTGCGTGTTCCGCGTCAAGCGCAAATCTTCTTCCGGCCCCTCGAAACAGAGGGTCGAGAGGGGCTCACCGAGGACCTCGTCAGCCCGATCAAACACTGCCGCCGACTCGGGAAAGGCCTCGGCCAGCTCACGGCCCATACCTACAACCTGGCTGCCCTGTCCGGGAAAGAGAGCGACGTGACGCATCATCGGATTCCTCTAGAGGATCTGCTGCTCGGCCTGATGGAGCCGCTCGATCTGGGCAGCGATCTTTTCCACCATCCCCGAGTCGACCGCGATCTCCGCCTGATGCAGCGCGTTGCGAATCGCCTTGGCGTGCGACCGCCCGTGCGCCACCACCGCGACCCGCCGCAGCCCGAGGAGCGGAACGCCTCCGTACTCGGCATAGTCCATGCGCTTTTTCAGCGTGCGAAACACCGGCCTCATGGCCAGTGCCCCCAGGCGGCGCAACGCCCCCTGACGGACACCTTCGCGCAGTAGCTCGACGATGGCCTCACCAAGTCCCTCGCTGACCTTCAGCGCGATGTTCCCCACGAAGCCGTCGCAGACCACCACGTCACAGCGACCGCTGTAGAGGTCGGTGCCCTCCACGTTGCCGATAAAATTGATGTCGGCGTGGCGCAGGATGCGCGCCACCGTCTGCAGCGCCTCCCCGCCCTTGCTCTCTTCTTCCCCCACGCTGAGCAGCGCCACTCTGGGCTCGGTGATGCCGCACAGCCAGCGGGAATAGTGATAGCCCATCACGGCGAACTGCCGAAAGTGCTCCGGCTTGCACTCGAGATTGGCCCCGGCATCCACCAGCACCGTCTTCCCCCCTCCCCTCCGGGGCAGAGGCGCCGGTAGTGCCGGCCGGTCCACACCGGCGATCACGCCCATGATGACCTTGCACATCGCCATCATCGCGCCCGTGTGCCCGGCGGAAACGAAGCCCGATGCCAGACCGTCGCGCACCAGCCGCGCCCCGACGTGAATCGAGGAGTCCCGCTTGGAACGAATCGCCGTCAGCTTGTCTTCGAAGCCGATGACCTGGCTGGCCGGTACGATTTCGACGCTCGCGCCGTTGGTCCAGGTCTGATCGAGGGACCGGCGAACGACGTTCTCGGGGCCGACGAGCAGCACCTTGCGACCCGTGCGGCGGGCGTAATCCACCCCTCCCTTCACGCACTCCAGCGGCGCATGATCGCCGCCCATGGCGTCGAGGGCGAGAGGCAGGTGGTCACTCACCGCAGACCCCTAGTCGGCTTCTTCGGTAGAGAGGATTTCTTTGCCCTTGTAGTGCCCGCAAGAGGGACAGATCCTGTGGGGCAGCTTGAGTTCCTGGCAGTTGGGGCAAACGCTCATACCCGGGGTGCGCAGAGCATGATGTGCGCGACGCTTGTCACGCCGTGCCTTCGAAGTGCGCCGCTTGGGATTCGCCATGGATCACTTTCCTCCGGGAGGATCCTGCTCCTCCCCGCCATTTCCGTTCCACTTCCGCGCCACTTCGGCGAGAGCAGAGAGCCTGCCATCGACCGCATCGCCGCAGCGGCAAGTGGCCTGGTTCAGATTCATGCCACACGAAGCGCACAGGCCCCGGCAGTCGTCGTCACAGAGTACCTTCACCGGCAGGGCCAGGTCGATCTGCTCGCGCAGCAGCGCCGCCAGATCGACCTTCTGACCGACGACCGGGAAGAGATCCACATCGGACTCTCCGGCGTTCCGTTCGCTGGCACGTTCCTCCGCGTCAGCCTCTCCCTCCGGCCTGAGGAAAAGGCGAAAATGCCCCTCGAGGGCCTGCTCGAAGGCCTCCAGGCAACGTGAGCAATGCAGCCTGACCAGGGCAGCATACTCGCCCTTGGCCTCGATACCCCGCCGGGTCGGCGCCAGACGAGCCTGGAGGCACACGTTCCGGGCCTCCACGCGCTGGCCACCGGCCCACTCGAAAGCAGGCACATCGACCCGCAGGTCGAGGCTCACGCCCGCAGGCCCCAACTCGCTGATATCAAAAAGCATCGTCTGACCTCGAGGGCGCGCGGATTATAGCAGGCCCCACAGCCGGGGCAAGCTGCCTGTCGAGCCGCCGGCTAGACTCCCGAGCCGCCCGCCGACAGTCGCCGGACACGTTCCCGGACGCGACGCACGTAGCTGCGCGTCTCCTGGTAGGGCGGGATCCCTCCGAAGCGGCGCACGGCCCCCTCGCCCGCGTTGTAGGCTGCCAGCGCCAGATCCAGATCTCCCTCGAAGCGCTCGAGCATGCGCCGCAGCCAGGCCGCCCCCGCGTCGATGTTCTGCTCCGGATCGTAAGGATCCTCCACGGCCAGCTCGTCTGCAGTGGCGGGCATCAATTGCATCAGCCCCATCGCCCCCTTCGGGCTGAGAGCCAGGGGGTCGAGACCGCTTTCTACCGCGGCGACGGCCAGCAGCAACGCCGGCTCGAGATCGTGCCGCTCGGCGGCCTGCTGGAAGAACGCCTCGAAAGGCCCCGCCTGCTCGCGCCAGCCGGCCTTCTTGGGCGGGGGCGGAGGCGGGGGCTCGGGCTCGTCCCGCAACACCCGCAGCACCTGGCTACGCGCGACCCGAATCAGGTTGTCACCACTGAGATGAAGATCGAGCCACTGACCGTGAGCTTCGACGGACTCGACCACCAGTATCCGATGGTCGGTGAAGACCACCCGATCGGCATGGGCCCAGGGCGCGAACGTTGCGGAGAGCAGGCCGGCGAAGCCGAGGATTCGCCACCATGCGGTCCCCCGGGCCACCGCGGCCCGGCGCTGCTCGCCGATCGTTCTGCGTTCGCTCATCGATCCTTCGTCGCTCCCACGGCTTCCCCCCGCTCCGTCTCCCTCCCCTCAGCTACGCTCGAAGCGGGAGTTGAGAGAAGAAAGGTCGATCCGCAGGGAGATCACGCGTCCATGGGGGCAGTGGCTCGGGCACTCGCAGGCCTCGAGCCCTCCCAGAAGGTAGTTCATTTTCTCCGGACCGAGAGGGTACCCCTTCTTGACCGCCGCGTGACAGGCCACCGTGGCCAGCAGGTGGTCGAAGAGATCGACCGGCGCGGCTGCGTCCCCCCGATCAAATCGAGCCAGCAGATCGGCCAGAGCCTCGGGCCGCGCCTGCTCGCCGAAGACGGCCGGAACCTCTCGAACGATCAGCGATGTCTCGCCGAAAAGGTCGAAGCGGAATCCCAGACGCTCGAGTACCTCACCCTGCTCGGCGGCCAGTTCCAGCTCTCGGGGCCCGAGTTCCAGTGGGCGGGGAAACATCAGCCCTTGCCGAGGCAGCGGCCCGGCCGCCGCCTGACGGGAGAGTTGCTCGTAGAGCAGGCGTTCGTGGGCTACGTGCTGATCGACGATCAGCAGACCCCGGGCATCCTCGGCAACGATGAAGGTGTTGCGGAACTGGGCCAGGGCCCGAGGTGCATCGGACACCAGAGCCCCCTGGCCCTGCCCGTCCGCGCACGTCGGCTCCCCCTCGTCGGCCACCGTCGGAGCGGGGCTCGTCGATGCGGACTCCTCCCGGACCGGCGGTGCGACGGCCGCGGGCCCCACTGCGCCGATAGCCGCTGGCTCGAAGCGATCCCCTCCCACCCCGAACTGTTCGCGGCCGAAGCTGGGGATCGCGGCGCGACTGGCCAGAGCCTGCTGGAGCCCCCCGATGATCAGGGCGCGAATCTGGCCTGGCCGATGGAAACGCACCTCGCTCTTGGCGGGATGGACGTTGACATCGACCTCTTCCGGCGGCACTTCGAGCCAGACCACGACCACCGGGAAACGCCCCGAAGGCAGCATCGGGCGATAAACGTCGAGCACCGCCCTGACCAGCAGGGGATCGCGCACCGGGCGAGCGTTGAGAAAGAGGTGAACCCCATCGCGACTGGCCCGAGCCAGATCGGCGGGACCGGCCCAGGCCCGCAGAGCCAGGGCTCCGACCTGCCTCTGCACCTCGACCAGTCGCCGCGCTGCAGCCGCCCCGACGATGCCCGCGATCCGCTCCGCCGGCTGCTGCCCCTCCGGCAGAGCCAGCAGGGTGCGCTCCGCCTGTCGCAGGCGGAAACCCACCTCGGGACGTGCCATCGCCGCCCGCCGCACGGCTTTCAGGCAGTGATCGAGTTCGGTCGCGGGCGTCTTGAGGAACTTGCGCCGAGCCGGAATGCCGGCAAACAGGTCCATCACCCCCACCGTCGTGCCCCGGGCGCGGGAGGCCGGATCGACCCGCAAGAGCCTTCCCTGCTCGATCAGCACCCGGGTAGCCCGGCCAGAGTCGTCTTCCGCAGAAAGCAGCTCGACCCGGGAGACGGCAGCCGTGGCGGCCAGAGCTTCACCGCGGAACCCGAGGGTGGCGATCCGTTCGAGATCCTCTCCGACGCGGATCTTGCTCGTGGCATGACGCTCGAAGGCCAGCAGGGCGTCATCGCGCCCCATGCCACAACCGTCATCGCTGACTCGAACCAGCTCCCGACCCCCGCCCGCCAGGCTGATTTCGACCTTGTTCGCTCCAGCATCGAGGGCATTGTCGAGCAGCTCGCGGAGCACCGATGCGGGCCGCTCGACCACCTCCCCCGCAGCGATCCGGTCCGCCACCGCCTGCTCGAGCACCTTGATTCTTCCCACCATCGCCTCCCGAGCCGGACGCCGCGCTCGACGGCCCATTATCCCGTCTGTCCGCATTCCGTGCCCGCAAGCCAGACTGATCGCAGGCCGAGAAAGGTCTTTTGTCTTCAGCGAGATTGTGCTAGATTCCGCCGGCTCCGGAACCTGCTTTCCGGGCTCGGGCCTGCCCGTGGGCCCAACTAAACAGGCAGTATGGCCTTCGTTAGATGCCAACGAGGCATCCCGCGTCAAAGTGGCGCACCAGAAAGGCGAAAAAGGCCGTTTTTGACCCCCCAAAGATGGCATACAGGTTGCAATAGCATGGGCGGGACGAGAAACCCGCCGAGGTAAAGCTGATGTGGATTCCCTGGCTTCTGAAAGAAAAGTCTCTTGACGACTTTGTCGACCACGACGGGGAAACCCGGCTCTCCCAGTTGATGGAAGATCCTGGTACGGCTCGTCCCGAAGACAACGTCTACAAGAAAGAACTGGTCCAGCTCACGCGCCAGGCTCTCGAGGAGCTTCCCGAAAGGGAGCGGCTGATCCTCCTCAAGCGCTTTGGAGTGATGGGTAACGACGAAATGACCCTCGAAGAGATCGGCAAGATCCTCGGGCTGTCCCGCGAGCGCGTGCGGCAGCTCGAAAAGGAAGCAAAGTTGAAGCTGCGCGAGCGATTGGGCTCCTTGCGCCAGCAGTTGAACTTCGCTCTGA
>JALTMS010000109.1 GCA_027001345.1 Acidobacteriota bacterium
TCCGGGAAGACCTCTTCTATCGCCTGAACGTGATCACCCTGCACGTGCCACCCTTGCGCCAGCGTGGCGACGACGTGCTCTTGCTGGCCCGGCACTTCTTCGGTGTGACCTGCGCGCGGGCCGGGCGGGAGGACCTGGAAGGTTTCGACGAGGGAGCCCTCGAGGCGATCCGCCGCTATCCCTGGCCGGGCAACGTGCGCGAACTGGAGAATGCCATCTCCCGGGCGGTGACCCTGGCCGAAGGTCCCTGGCTCCGGCGCGGTGATCTCCCCGAGCGAATCACGGGGGGAGCGACGGTCAGCGAGGCGGGACTGACCCTGCCCGCCGAGATCACGCTGGCTCAGGCCGAGCAGTTGCTGATCCTGCACACCCTCGATCGCTTCGATCGCAACAAGAAGGAGGCCGCTCGGGCCCTGGGGATCTCCCTGGCCACCCTCTACCGCAAGCTGGCGCAGTACCAGGCTCCACCGGAGTCGGAATCGCCGTGAGCGCTTCCGCGACGCTCTCCACCTCGCCCCTGCGTCTGCTGACCGTGGTGGCCCTGGCGGTGGCCGCGGCCCTGGCCGTGATTCTCGGCCTGTCCTGGCGCCACGAGATGCAGCGGCTCGACGAGGGCCGCCGGCAGGCCGCGGGGCAGCTCGTGCAGGTGGCCCGCATCCTGATGCACCGCCGCGTGGATCAGGGACGGATGCTGGTCAAGGCGGTCGCCGAGTCCCACGCGATCCAGCAGGCGCTGGCCACCCGGCACCCCGCGCGCCTCGACCGCGCCCTGAGCACCTTCCGGGCGGATCTCGGGGCCTACTACCTGGTGATCACCGACAGCGCCGGCAAGACTCTGACCTGGTCCAACCCCCTCGCCGCCCTGGCCCTGGCCACGGCAGCATCCCCCGGCAGCGCGAAGACCGAGAGCACCGCGGTGATCGCCGGGGACCTGGCGGTGGTGGTGGAAGAACCCGTGGTCGCGGCCGGACGCCGGCTGGGGACGGTGCGGGCTGGCATCCTCGTCGGGCGCCTGTTCTTCGAGCAGACCTCCACGGACCTCGACGCGCCTCTGGCGGTCTATCGACAGGGCCGCCTGCTGCACCACACCTTCCCCGCTGATCCCCCCCCGCCCGGAGGCGATCCCCACAGTGCAGCCATCTTCCGCACCTGGTCGCCCAGTGCAGGAGATCCGGGCTTCGAAATCGCCTACCTGCCCGAGACCGGTCCGGCGGGCAGCAAACTGTGGCTGGCGGCGGGGGCCTCCCGCGAGCCTCTGCGCGAGGCCCGGCGACGCTACCTGGTACTGGTCTCGGCCCTCGGAGCCGGTGGCCTGGCCCTGGTGATGCTCAGTGTGGGGGGATTCGTGATCATCGGCGGCCGCCGGGAACGGCGCCTGCGGCGACAGCGGGACGAGGCTCTGCATCGCTCGGAGGGGCTGTCTGATCGACTCTCTCACCTGACCGCGGTGGTCCACGACATCAAGGCGCCCCTGGGAGGCATTCAACTCCGCTGCGAGTCCCTGGCCGAGGAGAGTGACGACGCCGAAGTGCGCGCGGCGCTGGACCAGGTCATCGACGCCTGCGAGAAGCTCAACCTCTACCTGGTCAACGTGCTGACCGCGGCCCGCGCCGAGGAGGGACCGATCGTTCCCCAGCAGGGCGTGGTGCTGGTGCCGGGACTGCTCGAGGAGGTCGCCGAGCACGTGGCCACCGTCGCCCAGCGCCGGGGGATCACCCTGACGACGCAGGCCGACGAGGACCTGCCCCCGCTGCACGCGGACACCCTGCTGATCGAGCGGGCCCTTTGGAACCTGGCCTCCAATGCCCTGGCCGCCACGCCCCGCGGTGGGAGGGTGACCCTCTTCGCCGAGCGGGACGGGACCGCGCGCCTGCGGATCGGCGTGCGAGACACGGGGCCCGGCTTCGGCGCGCTGCCCGTCGAGCAGGTCTTCTCCCGGGCCCGCCCCGCGGTGCGCAACGCCTCGCTCAGGGCCGGCAGCACCGGCCTCGGCCTGTTCATCGTCGCCCGCATCGCGGAGGCCCACGGCGGTCGCGCCGTGGCGCAGCACCGACCCGAAGGCGGCGCGGAAGTCGCAATGATCCTGCCGCTCGAGGCCGGCGGGAGGTCGGGGGGCTCGTCTCGACACCGCCCAGCCCACACGGACCAGCCACCAAAGCGCTGGTAATCAACTACTTGGAAGCCCTGGGCCCGGCGGCCGCACCCACAGGTATCCGAGGAAAGCTCAAAAAGGCCGGCGGGATCGTGAAATCCCGATCGCCAGGTGTCACTCCTCGCCAGTGGCGGAAACGCGTACCGGCTGGACGCGACGCTGCGTCAGAGGAAGCACCCCTCTCTCGCACCCCACGATGGCGAGGCTACCCGAAGGAGACTCACCCATGGCGACCGAAGCGAAATCTGGTGGACATTCCCTTCCGGCTCTGCGAGCCCGACTCGGGCTCGTTGCTCTCTGTCTGCTGATCGTGGCCGCGGGAAGCGCCACGGCTCAGGTGGGAGAGGTCAGAGGCGTCCGCTTCAGCGATTCCCAGACTCTCGACTGGGACGCGGCGGCGGGAGCCGCTGGCTACCACGTCTACCGGGGCGATGCCGCGGGGCTTCCGGGCAGCTACGGCGCCTGTCGCAGCGGTTCGGTGCAGGGAACCTCGACCGCGGTCGTGGATCTTCCCGCGGCCGGTGCAGCCTTCACCTACCTGGTCTCCGGTTTCGATGCGGGCGGAGAGGGCAGCCTGGGTGCTGGGGACGCCGGCGATCGTCTTCCGGATACCGCCTGCGTGCCCGCACGGAGGATCTTTCCGCCGACGTCCAACGGCGTCGCCGCCGACGGTGTCGAGGACGGCGCTCTGGCCCGTCAGAACGCAGACGTGGTGGTCAGGGGCTGGGATCCCGGCAGCAAAGGAGCAGTTGTCGGCGTGGTGGCCTCCAGCGGCGAGTTGATCGCTGCCGAAGTGGACCTCTCTCTCGCCGGCCGAGGGCTCGACTGGCGGCTCGAACGCACCTACCGCAGCCAGGTGGCGTGGGACGGCCCCCTGGGCCACGGCTGGTTCTTCGCCGACGGAGCCCACCTGCGCGGCGGCACTGGTGGTGACGTGGTTCGCTGTGATGGCATGGGACGCTGCGAGACGTTCAGCTCCACTCCAACAGGGTTCGTCTCGCCCGCCGGTGAATTCGGCGTGCTGCACCGAAAGACCGACGGCAGCTACGCCTTGCGGGAACCGGATGGCACCGTCTTTCGTTTTCACGGTCTCGACGGCTCCAGCGTGGCGGGAGTTCTGGAAGCCGTCGAGGATCCCTTCGGCGACCGCATCGCCTACATCTATGACCACCAGGGCCTGCTGACGAGCGTCGTCGACACCCTCGGACGGGAGATCAGCTACGAGTACGATGCCGCGGGCCGGATCGTGGCGGTCACCGACTTCGACGGCCGACGCATCGAGTACGGCTACGACGGCAACGGCGATCTGACGAGTGTCCGCTCTCCCGTGGTCACCGGCACGCCCAACGGCAACGACTTTCCGGCAGGCAAGACCACGACCTACAGCTACTCCGCGGGCTTTGCCGACTCGCGGCTCAACCACAACCTGCGGACGATCACCGACCCTCTCGGGCAGGTCTGGTTGAGCAACACCTACTCCTCCGATCCCGACGACGTGCCCGCCGGCAGCCTGACCTTCGATCGCGTGGTCCTGCAGGACGTGGGTGGAACGGGCGCCTCCGGTGTGCCCGCCGGGGGTAGCGTGAGCTTCAGCTACGAGCCTCTGAATCCGGGAGCGGATCCCGACCTGACCGATCTCGAGCGCCGGCGCGCGCGGATCACCGATCCCAACGGCAACCAGGAGGAGCACGTCCACAACGCGCGGGGACACGAGCTGACCCGCGTTCGGCGGACCCGCGGTGTCCGACCGGGAGACCCACCGAGCTTCACCACCGAGATGCGGTACAACGATGATGGCCTGCTGCTCCAGGTCGACCTGCCCGAAGGCAACAGCATCCTGCGGACCTACGACTCGGCAGGGAGCGACCGCTACCGTCAGGGCAACTTGCTCGAAGTGCGTCGGGTCGCCGATCCCGTGCGCGGTGACGGTCACGGCGGCGGCCAGAGCGACGTGGTCGAGACCTTCACCTACGAGCCGGTCTACAACCAGGTGGCGACTGTCGTGGATGCGCGGGGCAACGACCCGACCTACCAGCCTCAGAACGGAGGCGCCTGGTCAGCGGAACGCTACACGACCACCTGGCGCTACGACTACCAGGAGGGAGATCCCGCGCTGACCGGACTCGATGCCTACCTCTCCGAGTGGGGAATCGTCCTCGGCACTACCGAAACCGCCCTCGGTGATCTCAACGGCGACGGACGCACGGACCAGATCGCCGGAAATCCCGTCCGCCGCGACGACCCGGTGGTGCAGCTCGATCCCAAGAGCAACCAGGCGGGGCTCGAGGGCGACGCCCGGCAGGAGGTCGTCACTCTGTGGCAGCACAACGACTTCGGCCAGCTCACCACGGAGATCGATCCGATGGGGACGCAGACCACCCTCGCCTATTATCCCGAAAGCGATCCCGACGGGGACGGCAACCCGACGCCTCCTCCCCCCGATGGCCGCATCCTCGATGACATCGATGGTGGCTTCCTCCACACCGAGACGGCTCTTGGCATCCAGCTCGAGACTCGCAAGTACGATCCCCTGGGCCGCCTGACCGACGTGATCGACGGTCGCGGTGTGCTCACCAGGCGAATCTACAACTCGCTCCACCAGGTGGTCGAGGTGCGCCGCGGTGCGGCGACCGCCGACAAGTCCGGCCCCGATGGTGATCCGGCAACCGGCTTCGGCGAGAGCGGACTGAGCGCACCTTCCCACAAGGTCCGCTTCGAGTACGACGCCGCTGACAACCTCGTTCGCCGGCAATTGGAGGACCGTGGAGACTCGCGCGGATTCGGCGGCTGGATCGACACGAACTGGACCTACGACATCCTCGGCCGCCCGGTGGAGATGGTGCGCTCTTCCGCTCCCGGCACGTCTGTCTCGCTTCAACTTCGCTACGATGCCAACGGTAACCGCAGCCGGCTGATCTTCCCGGAAGGCAACGAAGCTCAGTGGGAGTGGGACGAGCGCAACCTGCTCTACCGCTCCACCGCGGGGGCGGGCAGCACCGACGCTGCGACGACGACTTTCGACTACGACGGCAACGGCAGCCTCGTGCGCACGACGGATCCCCTCGGCGGGGTGGTGGACTTCGAGTACGACGGCATCGACCGTGTGGTACGGCGGATCGATACAGTGGGCGGCGTGGCGGAGTTCTTCCACGACCCGGAATCCAACGTCGTCCGCCAAGTGCTCCAGGGTACCGTGGGTGGCGCCAGTCCGACCGACCGCTCGGGCTCGGGCAATGTCACGCTCTCCGATACCCGCCTGCTCTACGACGAGCTGGACCGGCGGATCGGCCTCGACCGACTGCTCGGCATGCCGGCGGGCGCCGTCACCGGGCGGCCGGTCGAGATCGCCGAGGGGGCCCTCGATCCCGGCGATGGCATGGTCAACGCGATCTTCGAGTACGACGCCGGTTCCCGATTGACCTTCGTCACCTCCGATCTGGGAACCGGTAGCAAGTGGACCTTCGAGTACGACGGACTCGATCGCCTGACCCGGAAGGTCTCGCCGGATGGAAGCTCCCGGGCGATGACCTACGACGAGGTGGGCAACTTGATCGAGCTGGAAGAGACGGAACTCGATTCGTCGACGGGAGTGCCGGAAGTGTTCCTGACGACTTATTTCTACGACGCTCTCTCCCGCCAGACGATGAGCGCCGACAACATCGGTCGGGCGTGGCGCTGGGAGTACGATTCTCTCGGCGACCTGACCCTCGAGACCGATCCTCTCGGGCCGGCGGGGATGGAGACGGTCCAGCGCCGCTCGCCGGCTCATGCTGGAGAATCGGTGCCGGTCAACGGTCACGGCAACGTGACCCGCTATGCCTATGACGGCCTCGGTCGGCGGACTTCGCGCACTGAGGTTCTCACCGCCTCCGGCATGGGTGACGGCACGACCTCTCCCGCGCCGGACACGAGCAATCCTCACAACCCCGGGGGCGAAATCAAGCGCTGGTTCAGCTACGACGGCAATTCCCGCCTGGTCAGCTCGACCGACCCGAGGGGCAACGTCACCAGCTTCGAGTACGACGCCCTCGACCGGCGCGTCAGGACGATCTTCGCCGACGATACCACCGAGACCTTCTCCTACGACCGGGCGGGCAACCTGCTGCAGCGTACCGACCCACTCGGTTCGGTTTTGAGCTACACCTACGACAACGCCCACCGGCCGACCCTGCTCAGCATCGCCCGCGGTGCGGGCGTCGAAGGCACGACCCGGCAGACCTTCGAATACGACGGGCTCGACCGCCTGACCCGCGCGGTAGACAACAATGAAGAGACCGATCCCGGCGACGATGCCGAAGTATTGCTGCACTACGACCTGCTCGGCCGCATCGTCGAAGAGCAGCAGCGGTTGCCGGGATTGGGCACTTTCGGATCCATCGACTACGCCTACCAGGCCGACGACCTGGTCACCGCCCTGACCTACCCCTCGGGCCGCCGGGTCAGCTACGGCCACGACGCGGAGGGACGTCTCGTCTCGGTCACCGATGCCGGCTCCTCCGGGGGGCAGGTGGACTTCACCTACGTGGGGATGGAACGGGTCGTCTCTCGCAATGCGGGGTCCTCGCTCACCACCGACGTGAGCTACGACGGCGTGCGACGGGTCGTCTCCCTGACTCACTCCTCCGGTGGCACCGTGCTCGCCGGATTCGACTATGGCTACGACGGCGCGGGCCGCACCACCTCGGAGAGGTGGGACCACGACTCGAGCGGCAGCGATCGTCGAGGGGTGGACTACGGCTACGATTCTGCCGGACGCCTGACATCGTCCACCGAAGCTCTCTTCGATGCAGCAGGAATGCCCGTCGGCAGCCCGAATGACGAGCAGAGCTTCACCCTCGATGCGGCCGGCAGCTTCCCCGAGATGGTGCGCAACGGCGTGAGCTACGGGGCGACGCCCAACAACCTCAATCTCTATGACGAGAACCAGTGTTGCGGCACCTCCAGCGACGACCGGTTGCGGGATGATTTCCTCGACGATCTCTCCACGCCGGATGCGGACGGCAGGAACTTTGCCCATGACGCATCGGGCAGCCAGACCGAGACCGGCGACATGCAGCTCTTCTATGACGCTCTGGGACGACTGGTGCGTGTAGCCAGACTCTCTGATGGCCGCTACGTGGCGCGCTATCGCTTCGACGCCCTCAATCGCCTGGCGCTGAGGACGATCTTCAACCCCGGAAGCCCCGACGACCAGTTCCTTCGCTATCATGCGGCAGGCAGCGTGATCGAGGTCCAGGACGACAAGGAGCAACTCCGGCGCCAGGTCGCTGTCACGCTACGAGGCACGGCTCTCTGGCAGCTCCGGGATTTCAGCACTGGCATGCCGCCCGCCGAGCATCTGCTCCTCGATGCGGGGGACAGCACGCGGGCGCTGGTCACCGCCGACGGCACGGTGCTCGAGCGGATGACTTACGA